>JAZLGD010000081.1:0-11974 GCA_045616105.1 Oscillospiraceae bacterium
TCATGTTGTAGCCCATGGTGGAGTCCATGTTCAGAACAATGTTGATACCCCAGCAGTTCTGGCACCATGTCGGGAAGTCGCAGTAATAAACAGCAGAGGGTCCCCACAGGAATGCACGGTGACGGGTCTTGCCGCCATAGGGCTGGTACTTGTTCTTGTAGCAATCGCGCATGATTTCAATAACCTTGCGGTCAATGTTGTTGAAGTAAGGATCGGTGCCGTTTACAGACTGCCACTCGTACAGACGGTAAAGAGTCTCGGCAATACCGGTCAGAGGAGAATAAGGAGTCTTGAACAGATCCCACTTCTCGAGCTCGATGGTATTCTGCTCGTTCATAAGCTCTGCATGCTTGAACAGCTCGTTCCAGTCATACTTTATGCCATACTGCTCTTCAACAAAAGCAATGGAGTCCTTAATAACCTGCTTGGAGTAAGGCAGTGCTTCAGGCTCGTTATGCTGCATTGCCAGAGTGATGGGGAAATCGGGCTTGCCGATACGGCGGCGCTGGAACATAGAAGTTGCCTCAGATGCGTTGCAGGGCATATTGGTGGAAAGCATTACCTTACCAACGAGGGGGAATGCATCGTCAAGTGCAACGCCGGTCTCTGCTGCGCAGCGGGAGCAAACGTCAGCGGGAAGGCCGAAGGATTCTGCAACATCAATGTAATAAGGCTCAATGTGCTGGTCGATATCGCAGATAATGAATTCAGGCAGAGTCTGAAGAGGAACTGCGGTCAGCTCTTTGAAGCCGGTGAGGAACAGCGGAGTGATGGTTTCGTCATGTGCGACGATATTATCAATACCGTTGCCGCCAAGGCGGACGTCGTTGGACAGAATGAATGCAATTCTCTTGGTCAGGTTGTGAACGATACCGTGCATGTGCATATGTGCAATGCGCAGCTCGGTGCCGCGGTAACCCTCGAACAGACGGTCAATGAACATAAACGTGCCGAGGTAGGAACCCATCCAACGGTATTCCCAGAAACCCTTAAGGCATGCTACAGGAGCAGATGCTACCATTGCTGCCATTGCTGCAAGGTTCTTCAGCCAGGAATAGTAGTCGAACATAGTGTCCTTGACGCCGCGCCATTCGCGGTACTTTGCAACACCGGTCTTGTCTATGTAACGGTCACGCTGACCACCTTTGCCGTTTTCGGCACGCCAGATGGGATCAAAGCGCTGAAGCGCCTTGTCGATAGGAGCAATAATTTTATCAAATGCCATTTTAGTTGCCTCCCTGAATGTTCTTGATTTCCAGTGATTCTACGAATGCCTGGAATCTTGTACGGAGCTGACCTACTGCGCCAAGAGCATATTCCTTCTCGATAGTGCAGGTAGGAATGTTGTTTTCGTTGATATAAACGTGAGAGGACAGAACCTTTTCGTAGCCCCAGAACTCACAGAACTTCATGTTCTCGACAATGATACCGTCAGCATTGAATTCCTTATAAAGTCTCATGACTTCGTTGTGACGCTGGTCAATCTTTTCGCCGTCCATGAAGCGTGCGCACTGGTTCCAGTACAGGTAATGGCGGCATACTGCGTCAAATGCGGTCTCGCCGTCTCTGATTTCGATCTCTTCTCTGCCGGGGAATGAGCCGAAGCAGTAACGGTCTGCAACTACCATTGCACCGCACATCTCAATGAGCTTGGTAAATTCGGGATCGTCAATCTCGGAGCCGGCCAGAACTATTCTTGCGCGGAACGGGAATTCCTTCTCGGGCTTACGCTTCTTGAGCTCTTCCAGAGTTTCCTTGAGGTAAGGCAGAATTTCATCGTAAGGGCATACCTGAGATACGAGCTCGATTACATGGAACTCATAACCGGTAATAACAGGATTCTCAGCTTTACGGAAGTTGCCGATTTCAGTGATAACGCGGCAGATCTCGTTGTGCTTTTCAATTGCCTTTTTAATTGCCTTATCGGAAATATCAATACCGAAGGTTTTCTTGAGCGGGTCAAGAACCTTGACCTGAAGCTGAACCTTGTAGTAATCAAGGTTTGTCTTATCACCCTTCATGGGAGGGTCGATAATAGTTGTTACGAACTTGCCCTGCTTACCCTTTCTGGGATTCTGTACAGGATGGAGCAGATCAAAATGCTCTTCCATACGCTCCATTGCTGCGCAGCCTTCAGCGCCGAATACAGCGTTGAGATAGTTATAGCCGCCTTCAATGGCGCGCTCCAGAATTGCACGAACATAAGGGCAGTTTCTGGTGGTCATGTAATAGCTTGCTACGTCATCAGACACACAGCCAGGTGCGCGGAGTCTGGACGAGAAGCAGCCATCCAAGTTGAGAAGAACTTCGGGTATGTAGGAGCAGTTGTAACCAAGTGCTATCTTACCCTCGTCCACTGCTTTGTTTACGAGCTCATTCTGAGCTTCCTGAAGCAGATTTTCAAAGTAGATCAGATGTTTTAGGTCTTTCATTTGCAACCCCTTCCGCAATTTATTTAAAAAACTTTGCGCAATTTAAATGCTTAGGCTCAGCAAACACCAAGCCCAAGTTTACTTTTATATTATACAAAACCGAAGTATTAAATGTCAATATTCTGTCAATGCATTTCAATCGATTTTTTTAAGAATTTTCTGTAAATACTAAACATCGGTTTTGTTTTTGTTCGTTATAAAAAAACAGTGCAACTTTTGTTACACTGTTTTTTGGCTGAATGTCTTTTCGATATTCTTAATATACTGCGGAAGCGCACTTTCAAAATCGAGGCCATAGTGCCTCGGGACATTTCGCTTTTCGGTGCGTTCAACGCAATCGGAAACAAAAGCCTCCGCGAGGCTGAGCGCGGTTTCCATATCCGCTCCGCGCGTAAGCAGTGCGGCAAACGAGGATGCAAAAACGTCACCCGAGCCGTGGAAGGTGCCTTCTCTCGACACATTCATAAAGCATGCGGTCTTCCCTGTCAGATTATCCTTTGCTACGATGCCTACATGCTCATTATCAGGGCACACACCCGTTATCGCAACTGTTTTCGGACCAAGCGCTGAAAGCTTTTCGATAAGTGTGCTGACAAATTCATCGCTGTGAGGCGCGGGAACATACTCGGTTTCCGTGATAAAACACGCCTCGGTTATGTTCGGAGTAATAATATCTGCTTTTGCAATAAGTCGTCTGAAGCACGCAGCCATTCTATCATCGAAGTTTGCATAGTATTTTCCGTTATCTGCCATGGCGGGGTCAACAATCACAAGAGTGTCCTCCCCTTTCAGGTAATCTATACATTTTTCCAATAGCTCGCCCTGTTTTTCGGAAGCAAGATAACCGGAGTAAATTGCGTCAAATTTTATATCATCCAGCTTGCTCCAATGCTCGGCAATTGGCAGGATATCATCAGAAAGATCGCGGAAAGTCCAATCAGTAAAGCAGCCCGTATGCGTTGATAAAAGTGCTGTCGGTATGCAGCAGCACTCAACCCCGCTTGCCGACACGATGGGGAGCGCAACAGTCAGCGAACATTTACCGAGACCCGATATATCATGTATTGCCGCCATTCTCGGAAGCTTGTTATAATCTTTCATAAAAAATTTCCTCTTGTTCTAAATCGTACTAATTTTAGCACACGCCGCTTTTATATTCAAGGCAAAAACTTTCGGGATAAATACAGCAGGCACGCAGATAATAAACACGAGCGAAAAGCTTAATTTTTTTCAGGAGGACGCGACATGACACCTAAAGAACTTCTTTATATTGAAGATGCTCTCGGTCATCTGAAGTTTCTCAAAACTCAGTGCAGCGAGGCAGTAAAAAATCTCACCGATCCCGTGCTTAAGCAGCAGGCACAGGAACTCATAAACAAAAATCAGAAGATTTTTTCTGATTTTTACGGGCTTGTATAAGGAGGAAGCAATATGAACGACAGAGACATTATGGAAAACCTTCTTCTCACAACCAAGGGGATGCTCGACCTTTATATGCACGGCGCAATCGAGTCCGGTACAGAGAATGTTCACAATGCATTCAACACCGCTTTTAATCAGACGCTTCAGATGGGCGACTGCATTTATAAGCAGATGGAAAGCCACGGCTGGTACACTTCCGAGCAGGCTGACGCTCAGAAAATACAGCAGGTCAGACAGAAGTTTGCCGCTCAGGGCTGATTCTAAGAAAACCGTAGGAATTATCCTACGGTTTTTTATTGTTTTTTTATCTTTCCGGGGCTCATTCCGAATGTTGCTGTAAATGCGCGGTGGAATGCCGAATAATCCGAAAAGCCGCACTCTGCCGCTGCATGGGACGCGCTCATCCCCTCACGAATGAGCCTTGCTGCAAGAGTGAGTCGTTTCTGGCGGATATAATTGTGAACGGTATAACCCGTCTGATTCTTAAAAAGTCTCATAAAATGATAGCGGCTGAGATAGCAGCGGGATGCAAGCTCATCAACCGTGAGAGCTTTTGAAATGTTTTCATTAATATAAGAGAGTATATCCGCAATTTTCTTATTGTACTCAACCGATTCGCTCTTATCAGTTGTATCGCGCTGCATTATTCTGTTCAGGTACACCATAAGCTGAGCAAGGTTTGTTCCGCGAACAAATTCTGCGGCATAAGCCGTATCCTGCACGCTTTCTTCAATACGCAAGAGCTGCCTGTTGACAATTTTTTGCTCCTCCTCTGTGGGACGGATAAGGCAGAAGCGCCGCTTTTCGGCAATAGCGAAGCACTCCATAAGTCCCATATCGGGAGCAAAACGGTCAACATACGATGAATCAAGATAAATGATTATGCGCTCATACGGAACGGACACATCAATTACGGCTTTGTGTATCATGTGGTGGCGCACCAGAATTATATCTCCGGGCAGCATACGGTAGGATGCCCCCTCAACCAGATAGTCAACGCTGCCGGAGACCAGTATTACAATTTTATCAAATTCGTGAAAATGGAAATCCCGTTCCTGCCCTGCTGTATCTTTCAGATGAAAGTAGCGAAAGTTTTCATTTAGGTAGCCTTCCCTGCTGTATCGATACTGTTCCGACATCTTTATGCCTCCAAATTGTTTTCATTACATACTTTACCGCACTTTTTGCAAGTTATCAAGCACTATTATCAATTTACATGGCATTTTTATAAGAATATAATGACTACACATTATTTTATAAGGAGCCTTAGAATTATGGAAAAGAAATCTTTCTTTAAGACTTACGGATTTATAATTTTCATGCTTGCAGGCATTATCGCCGGCTGCATAGTCGGTTGGGTAAATCCTGCTCTCGGCAGCAATCTTGAGCCTCTGGGAACGATCTTTATCAACCTGATGTTCTGTATCGTTGTTCCTCTGGTCTTCTTCTCCATTTCCTCCGCAGTTGCTAACGCAAACGGTGCAAAGCGCGCAGGCAAGGTCATGGGCGTTACCGTCGGCACCTTCCTCGTAACCGCCGCAATCGCAGCAGTATTCATGTACATTGTTGTACTCATCTTCCCCATCTCCGACAAGAAGGTCGTTGAGGAGAGCGTTGAGGTTGCCGGTCTCGGCTTTGCAGACATGGTTATCAACTTCTTCACTAAGCCCGACTTTGCTGAGCTTCTCAGCCGCAGAGCAATTCTTCCCCTTATTGTTTTTGCAGTTCTCTTCGGCTTCGGTGTTCAGTCTGCCGGCGGCAAGGAGACACTCACCGCTAAGATTCTTGACGATGTAACCAACTGCATCATGAAGATGATGAAGATAGTCACTTACTACGCACCTATCGGCTTCTTCGGTTTCTTCGCTTCTCTGGTTGCTGCATACGGTCCCGACCTCATCGGACAGTACAGCAGAACCCTTATCATCTACTACCTCGTATGCTTCGCATACATGTTCATTTTCTTCCCCATTTATGCACGCTTCGGCGGCGGAAAGGGCGGTGCAAAGGTTATGTTCAAGCACCTGCTCCGTCCCGCAGCAGTTTCCTTCGGTACCTGCTCTTCCGTTGCAACAATCCCCACCAACATGGAAGTTGCTGAGGAAACCGGCATTTCCAAGGAAGTCACCAACGTTGTTCTCCCCATGGGCGCAACAATGCACATGGACGGCTCCGCAATGAGCGCTATCGTCAAGGTTCTGTTCCTCTTCGGCTTCTTCGGCATTGATGCCGCTCCCGGAAAGGTCATTCTCGCTATCGTTATCGCAGTATTCTCCTCCGTTGCTATGAGCGGTATCCCCGGCGGCGGCGGTACAGGCGAGCTTGTTCTCTGCTCCGTCTTCTTCCCCGACCAGCTGGCAGTTGCCTTCCCCATTGCTCTTGCTCTGGGCAACCTGGTCGATCCTCCCGCAACCATGGTCAACGCCGCAGGCGACTACGTTGCCTCCTTCATTGTTGAGCGCTACGTAAACGGCAAGGATTGGCTCCAGAAAAAGCTTAAGAAAGACGCGGAAGCATAATACATAACTAATTAAAATCCCACCGGAAACCGGTGGGATTTTTTATTATTTAATTGCATTTAATTGCATTTGCCACATCTGATTTAAGCTGCAGCCATGCCTTGGGATGCTCCATATAGTATTTTGGGCAGTCCTTTTCTATAACGTCGCCATGACGGATTATATCGTTTTCGTCCAGGTGATAGGTTTCGCACAACCATGCTGTCAGCTTTATAAGCGACGCATAAGCAGCTTCGGTGAATTGTCCGTCCTCGGCAGGATGGCAGACCTCGATTGATATTGTATCTCGATTTCTGTCATTCGACGCCGAGGACTTTTCAAAGAGAGGAATACATTGAATTATTTCGCCGTCAAGACCTATAACAAAGTGTGAGCTCACCTGAGTACCGGGGTTATTGAAAAAATCGCGGTTTTCCTGAGCAGTTGTACCGGGATTGCCTACATTGTGTATTACAATAGCGTTAACCGCTTCAAGCTTTAATCCCCTGCGCGCTTCGCCATCAATGTCAATCAGCTGAACATCAACATAGTCGGGAACTTTTACATCCGATGGTACGCGGTTTTTATATACATCAAATATTGCAGCAAAGCATATAAGAACAAAAATCAAAAGCACCGCCGTTGACGGATTAAAGTTTTTCTTTCTGCTCTTAACAACCACAAGACTCTGGTTCTTCATTGCCATCACCTCGGCAGCCATCATAGCTGCAAAAGGCATCACACAGGCATCAATTTGCGATTATTTCTGCATCATTTTGGTTAGTTTCGTCGCTTTCCTCGTATGTCATCTCATTGATTACCCATCCATAGTTGTTGTAATCAAGAACAACAGATATTTGTTCATCGTCTCCGGTGAACCGCATTCTCCATACCCCGATTCTTTCATCAGAGGGACAATCATCTCCGTCAAAGCTGAATCCATAGTATTCAGAAAGCTGGTTTCCGATAAAATTAACGCAGTCAGAAGCTTCGTCACGAGCAGCAATACCTATTTGTTCAGGAAGCACTCTGGTGAATTTTAAGACTTTACCCGTTTCGTCATCAACATCAAAACCGATAATATCTTCCCCCAGAGTTACGGTAACATTCCAACATATAAAGCTTCTGCCCGCTCCGTATTTTTCCGTTACAACCGAAGCAGTTACCGTATAGTTATTCTCAATTTCAGGTATTTCGTAAACATTAATATATGCGCCGTTCAGGAGTTCTGCAAACTCCACAGCCGAAAGAACGACATCTTTCTCGTCACGGTATCTGCCGTATTCAATACCGACATAGCTCGTATCAGCTGAACCGATAATCTTAATTTTATCAGCAAGACTCAAGCCTTCGTTTGCATACTTATTTGCATTACCTTCAACTTCATCCAAAAGCAAAACCTCAGTGATGAGTTCATCGTCCTTTGAGGCGGCAAAGATTTTCGGAAGGCTCAGTCCGAGCGCTATCGCGACCGCACACAATATTATTGCAATAACCGTCTTTTTCATACCGCACCTCCGTTTAGGAGCACAGTAACGCTTGTTCCGTTATCCACGCGGCTTTCAATTCTCATTTCTCCATTATGCAGCTTTACAATCTCATTGCAGAGGTTAAGTCCCAAGCCTGCTCCGCCTTGTGCGCGGGAGCGCGACTTATCCACCCTGTAAAACGCTTCCGTAAGGTGCGAAAGAGATTCTTCAGGAATTCCGGGGCCATTATCAAGCACCTTTATTTCGCACATTCCGTTTACAAGCTTCGAAGTTAAATATATATTTCCTCCATCGCTGAGTGCTTTACGCGCATTATCAAGCAGGTTTACAAGCAGAGACCTGATCAGATCAGCATCCATAAGGCAAGTGAAGTCCTCACATTTATATTGAAGCGTTATATTCTGCTTGAGATATATCGGCTTCAGGCTCTCGGCAAGCTGTGATATGAGCTGAGCGGGATTTACCTCTTTCATATCCGGTTCACCGTTTTTCGTTACTATAAGGTCGAGGAGCTTGAAGGACAGACTTTCAAGCCGTTTGCCTTCTGAAAAGATATAGTTTGCGGCATTCATCTGCTCATCGGCATCAAGACTCTGGGAGCGCAGCAGATCAGCATAACCTATGATTGATGTCATAGGCGTTTTCATCTCGTGAGCAAAAGAGCCCATAAACTCCTCCTGACGTTTCATCGAGTCCTGAAGCTCATTTATATTCTCTTCAAGCTTATCCGCCATTGCATTAAAGTCATTAGAAAGGGCTCCGAATTCGTCTTTTGTCTTGACAACGGCGCGATAATCCATATCGCCCTCTGCCAGCTTTTTTGTTGCGCTTTTCAAGCTGGCAAGAGGCCTTGTAAGCAAATATGCCATTGCATAGGAAAGCGCTGTTCCAATGATAATTGTCACAACAAAAATCTTATTGTATATCGCGTACTGGGAGTCTCTTGTGAGATAAATTGGTGTGATATCGTAATATGCCACGAGTTTAAAATTCACGTATGAGTTGACTATATCTCCCGCAACTCTTAAATATTTCTTGTCGCTGCTGTTGCTGTAAACAGAAACCGTATCCGACACAATGTCTCTGGAATTATCATCAATGCCTCCATAGCTGTCAAGCACAGTATCGTCATCAAAATACGCATTGACTGCATCGGCATTCATAACTCCGCTTAACTCCATTTGTTTTAAAACATCGTATGGAGCTGATTTTCCTCCGGCCTCGTCTATATAACTTAGAATCCTCTGAGCGTTTCTGAAGGAGCTTACCGCGCTGTTAAGCTCTCTATAATAGGCGTTATCAAAGGAAATGGATATGAGAAGGCTGCCGCCGATGCCAAGGGCCAGCGACAGCAGCCATATCATACATATAACAATCTTAACTCTGAACTTCATATTTCCAGACGGTACCCCACTTTATTTACGGCTTGCAGTATGTCTTCCCAGCCCAGCTTTTTTCTCATTCGCTGGACATGCAGATCAACCGTACGACTTCCGTAGTTATAGTCACCGCCCCAGACCCTCTCATATATAGTTTCGCGGTAAAGAGCTGTATTCGGGTTTCTTGCAAAAAGCAGAAGGAGCTCATATTCCTTGTGGGTAAGGTTTATCTCTTCTTCGCCGCGCTTTACCGTCATAGCCTGAGTGTCTATGGAAAGTCCGCCGATGTTCAAAACCTTTGCCGTCTTGTTATAGCGGCGCAGTACAACCTCAACTCTCGCCTGCAGCTCGAGCACTTCAAAGGGTTTTACTATGTAGTCCTCGGCTCCCATTTTAAGCCCGCGCACTCTGTCGGAAACGGAGTTTTTTGCGGTAAGGAAAATGACGGGAGTTCCCAGCGGTTTTATATATTCCATGAGTTCAAAACCGTCAACCTGCGGAAGCATGATATCAAGCAGAACCAGATCATAAGTGTTCGCATCCAGCATATCTGCCGCAGCCATACCATCATATACGCAGGTGCAGTTATATCCGGCCTTACCAAGACTCAGCTTAATCAGATCGGATATCGGTTTTTCATCTTCGACTATCAGTATTTTTATCATAAGTATCACCGGAACCGAAAGTACATCGTTTTTGCATCAAAACAGCATATAGCTATTTTTTCTTCAAAAACTCAAGTTTGGTTTCCGATATTATTATTGCGATAAATATGAGCACAAAGCCGAGGATTATTCCAACAGTCAGGATCTCCTGACCGAGAATGATGGAAAGCGCTGTCCCGAAAACCGATTCAAGAGTCATTATAAGCGCTGCTGCGCTGGGCGGAGTATACTTCTGACCGATTGTTTGCAGAAGGAAACACACGCCTGTGCACATTATGCTGAGGTATGCGATAGACCACCACGAGTTTGACGGCAGGCTCTGAGGCTTGGGCTCAAAGAGCATTGCAAAAACGAAGCAGAACACAGCCGCTGCCGCGAATTGAATGAGCGTCAGAAGCAGAGGGTCACGGTCCTCAACATATCGGGCAGTGACAATAATATGCAGACCGTAAAAAAGACCGCACAGGATTGTCAGCAGGTCACCGATATTCACGGACAAATCGTTTTGCAGGCAGACAAAGCCCATTCCGACAAGGCCTGTTACCGCAGCGATGATGTTGTACTTGTCGGGCTTGCGCTTATATATTCCCCAGTAGAGGAATGGAACAAGTATGCAATAGGTTGCGGTTAAAAACGCATTCTTTCCGGGCGTTGTAAAAACAAGTCCGTAAGTCTGAACCGTGTATGCCGTTGCAAGGCATGTTCCCATAATCACGCCGCCCTTGAGGTACTGCTTATCAATTTTCTTGAGTCTGGGCAATGCCACAAGAAATACCACCACCGATGCACCGGAAAAACGCAGAGCGAGCACCCACAGCGGAGTTATAGTATCAAGCGTTGATTTCAGTATTACAAATGACGAGCCCCAGATAAGTGTGGTTACAAGCAGGGCAAGTCTGCCGAGTTTTTCATATTTACCGTAGTTCATTTACATCATATCTTTTCCATATGAAGCGCGGCTGCACGAAGCATAAGCTTCTTGCTGACACCGCCCTCAAAATTAATCTCTATAAGGAAATCATTTCCCATAGGTGTCATTTTTATTATTTCACCTTTGCCGAATGCCTTATGCTGAACACTGTCGCCGGTCTTGAAGTCTGGTGCCGGAGCAGCTTTCGGCTTCGGCGCAGATGGTGCGGCAAAGCTCTTTTTAGGCTGAGGCTTTTCATAACGCGACCCATATGATATATAATCGCGCTTTTCGCGGGATTTATCCGAATATCCGTAGCCTGTGGGAATATTTCGCTTTTCAATATCCTCATCGGGGATTTCGTCAATGAAACGCGACACACGATTCGCAGTCGTCTTACCGAAGAGCATACGCTGCTTTGCACAGGATATGTAGAGCTTTTTCTTTGCTCTCGTTATGGCGACATAGCAAAGTCTGCGCTCTTCTTCCATTTCGTCGGGCTCGCCTATTGCTTTGATTCCCGGGAAGATTCCCTCTTCAGCGCCGACAAGGAATACATTTTCAAACTCAAGGCCTTTAGCTGAGTGCATTGTCATCATAACAACGCAGTCGACATCCTTGTCATAGTTATCCATATCTGTGTACAGCGCAACGTCGGCAAGATAGCCCTCAAGAGTTGGCTCATCGGCTTCGCTCTTATAGTTGATAATACTTGTACGAAGCTCCTTGACGTTTTCTGCGCGAGCGGAATCCTCAACAGTGTTCTTGTCCTCAAGCATCTTGAGGTACCCGCATTTTTCCAGGAGCATATCGTAAAGCAAATCGGGTGCAAGTTCCTTGGATTCTTCAACGAGCTCGCTTATCATATTTGCAAACATACGCATCTTCATGGATGCGCGGCTGAGCTCGGGGAAGCTGTCGGCGTTCTTAATAACATCAAACAGAGAGCATTCATTCTCATGTGCAATATTTATTGCGGTTTCAATGCTCTTATCGCCTATACCGCGGGGCGGATTGTTGATAATACGCAGGAGGCGCAGATCATCCGCCGGTGATGCTATTACGCACAGATACGCAAGCATGTCCTTAACTTCTGCTCGGTCAAAGAAGCCTGTTCCGCCGAAGATTTTATAGGGTATGCCGTTGCGCTTGAATGCCTGTTCAAGCTGATGGGACTG
>JAZLGD010000082.1:0-7763 GCA_045616105.1 Oscillospiraceae bacterium
TGATCCGGACGGATATATAAAATTCATTACCGACGAGATCAAGATTGCAATCGGCGAGGAAGGCGATGATTATGCCGCCTGCTGCCTGAATGTTAAGCACAGCATTGAGATGATTGAAAGCAGCATCGAAATCCGTCAGGAGGAGACACACGGACTGAAGGTTGTCGGTGCGCTCTACCACTTAGAGGACGGACATGTTGAAGTCATCTGAGCGGATTAGCCGAAAATAGCTCAAGGGAACAAATCCAAAACGGATTTGTTCCCTTGTTTTTTGTTATGTTTCAGATTGAACTGTCAGCCGTTCAAGGCTTATAGAAAAGCTTTTCATCGAGGCCGCGCTTAACGATTGCGGTGTAGAGAAGCGAGCCGAGTACAAGCAGAACGGCAAGCTCGCCGAGGGCTACATAGAATGCGTTAATCAGAAAGCCGCCGCCAATATAGACGCTGAGCTCCCAGCCGACAAGAATAGCGTTGGTGACGGCGGGCATCAGCAGACCGAGTATCGGCAGATTGAAGATTTTGATGCCCTTCATATACCACATTGCCACAGCTGCGATTAGGGTCGCAAGAGTGCCGACGACCCAGTCGAGAGGGAGTGTGTTGGCAAAGGTGAGGTTAAAGAGCAGACAGCCCAGGCTTAAGCCCGGAATTGCCGCAGGCGTGAAAAACGCGAAGATACACAGCGCCTCGGATACGCGCATCTGAATCATCCAGGTCGCGGAACCGGGCAGAATGATGTTCTGCAGATGGGTGAGTACTGCATACAGGGCGGCGATTATGGCCGCGTGGGTGATGTAGCGGGTTTTGTTTTCCATTTTTGCTCCTTTGCAGGGGCTCGTGCCGGCGAATAAAAAAATGAGCACCAAAGTGCCCATCAAAACGCCAGAGCAGATTTGCTCTGCTCAATTTCCGTAGTTTTGTTTAACGACAGGATGGTCACGAACTGTCCTTTTCAGTTTTTGTTGCCTGCTCATTGTAAAGTATTTCACCGCTGTTGTCAACCGGATAAACACGGCTCTTTCGTTTTGAAAGAGCCGTGTTTTGTGTTATCATCCGTCAATACGCTTCAGATTGGATTCGGCGTACTTTACGAACCGCTTTACGGCAGGTGAGGCATGCCTGAGCGATGGCAGAATTATTCCAAGAGTGATTTTTTCCGACGGAGTTATGGGGACCTTTGCAACGTCGCAGCTCCAGCCGTGCATGAGAAGCTCATTCGTTATGCTTATTCCCAGCCCGTTTTCAACCATTGCCCATGCAGAAAAGCTTTCGTTTGTTGAGTAAGCAATGTCCGGCTCAATGTTGTGCTTTCGGAAGAGCTTCACAACATCGTCGTCCTTGCCCATTGCGGGCATGATGAATTTCTCTTCGCCGCATTCGTAGAGCGGGTATTCCGCTGCGTTGGCGAGGGGGTGGTTTTTCGGAAGCACGGCGATCATGGGGTCTTCGGCAAGGGGAATCCATTCGTAATTAAGCTCGTTGCCGCTGCTCAGAAAGCCGATATCAGCTCTGCCCTGATCCATCCAGAGCAAAACCTCCTGTCTGACGCCCTCCATAAGATTGATGTGAATACCGGGATACTTCTGCTTAAAGCCTGCAATTACCTTCGGCAGCCAGTGCGTTGCAATTGAAGAGTAGGCGGCAATTGTGATTTCGCCGATAGCCAATCCGTTTATATTCGCAACTATCTCATATATTCTGTTTTCCTGCTGAATAAAAGCCCTGACGGCAGGCAGTACATGCTCGCCCTCCTCCGTCAGGGATACGCCCTTGCTGGTACGCTTCAACAGAGAAAAACCAAATTCGTTTTCCATCGCGGATATAAGCTGGCTTACACCCGAAGCGGTGTAATTCAGCTTTTCCGCGGCCTTTGATAAACTGCCCAATTCAGCCGCGGCTAAGAATGCCTTGCATCTGGAACTTTCCATACCCTCACCTTTAAGTAATGCTTAATACAGCCATAAGAGTTTACAGCTTTACTTTATGATATCATCGGCTTATAATTAAATCAACAAAGGTTAAATATTAAACAATCTTTAGTATATCGGAGGATTTTAATATGAAAAAGCTTTCAGCCAAAACACTTATCATCGTCGCTCTCGCAAGCCTGATTCTCACCATGCTGAGCACTTATCTGTGGGCAACTCTTGCCGCACCTGTTTCAACGGTATTCTCCGTTCTTGTCTTTGTATTTGCCATCAGCTCGGTTGTCTGCCTTAATACTGCCGTAGACCAGTAACCGTGCCATAGCTGATACCTGCATACAGAACTGCAATCGGGGAACAGATCCTAAACGGATCTGTTCCTCGATTTTTTTATTCAACAAGACCGTATTTCACTTTTATTCTGTCCAGCTTCTCCAGCATCGGCTCCGCAGCAATGTAAATGAAGAACACGGTTGCAAAAGCATGAATGCAGTCCATCGGGAAGCCCGTCAGGTAATACGTCATAAGCATTTTGAAGTTAAGCGAGGCTCCGCTCCACATTAAAAGCGAGGCGGGATTCATAATGCCTCCGTATATGACAATGGCCGAAAGCGCGCCGAAGACGCACATTGATGCTTTCGTCCGCCGCAGTAAGCCTTTGCGGAAAAGCACGCCCGCAAGAAATCCCGATATTCCCATTGCGAACATCTGCCACGGTGTCCATGGGCCCTGAGAGAAAATCACATTTGAGGCAAGCATGGTCATGGCTCCGACGAGAAAGCCGGTTTCGCCTCCGAAGGAAATTCCCGCAATAATCGTAAGGGCAAGCACAGGCTTAAACTGGGGAAGCATAAAGAAAACAGCTCTGCCCGCAACACCTATGGCGCACAGGCTTGCGATTATCACAAGCTCTCTCGCCTGAGGCTTTCTGCCCTCAAACACCATGAAAAAGGGTGCCATACATTCAAGCAGAACAAGAAGAGCGGTGATGTAATACTGCTTCTTATCGAGGTAGAAAACTCCGATGAAAAGCGTAAGCGGAATGAGCAGAATTATCATCACCGTGGCGACGAGGGTACGTTTTGCAAGTCTGCGCTTATCCTTCGGCGTCTGCGGGATTACAGACGGAGATGACCTGCGGCCTATGGAGAGCATGAATACCGCAAGCGCCGCAATTAAGACGGCATACAGCTTCAGCGTGCTCCCGCCGAGATTTGTCATTCCTGAGGAGTTTACGAGCGAGCTCAGATCCGCCATGCGGATAGAGAGTATAAATACCGCTGCGGCAAGCGCTGCGGACAAAACCGCAAGAGCTTTCCGCCATAGTGGCAGAGGCTCGGGTTTTCTGTCGGGAGTATCTTTTTTCGGCTCGGGAAGAGGGGCAAAGTCAGTCGGCAGACCCTTCGGCTCCTCGGGCTTTCCTCCGCAGGCATAAACAATGTCTGCAGCTGTAACGGCGTTTTCTATTATGCCGCGCGACATGCGGTTTGCAGCGGTCGTGTAAAAGCTGTTATCGGAGAAAAACTCCGCAGGCTTTCCCTCCGTGACGATGCTTCCGTCAAAAAACAGCGCGCATCTATGGGCGTACTGAGCGCAGAACTCCAGATCGTGACTGACCATGATAACGCTTATGCCCGAATTCGTCAGGCTTTGCAGAATGCCTGCAAGCGCCTGCTTGAATTCGGCGTCAATGCCCTTGGTAGGCTCGTCAAGCAGCAGAATTTCAGGCTCGATAAGCAGGATCTTTGCAAGAGCCGCCCTCTGCTGCTGACCGCCCGACAAGTCATAGGGGTGCTTGTCCAAAAGCTCCGTGAGCAGGCACAGATTCGCTATGCGGCTAAGCTTTGCCTCGTCTTTTGTAATCTCAAGCAGATCCTCGCGCACGGTTTTCTTCACGAACAATGCCTGAGGGTTTTGCGGCAGGAGAGCAATCCTTCCGCTGACATTGACCTCGCCGCGATAAGGCTTCAGTATGCCGCTGAGCAGCTTCAGAGCGGTTGTTTTTCCTGCTCCGTTACCGCCCAATATGGCAAAGAGCTCGCCTTTTTTTACTTTGAGATTGAGCCCCTTTACAATATCCGCCCCGTCTTTTTCGTACTTAAACCACAGCCCGCTTGCCGAAACGGCAGTTTCGGCGGAAACGGGATATTCCTTTTCGGGCACAGGCAGAAGCTCGCAATTTCTCGAATATTCCTCGAGAAATTCTCTGCCCTCTGTCACCGTGACAGGGCAGGGAAGCTCGGTTTTAAGGCTTGCCCAAACCCTCATTGCCGCAGGCATGGCGGAAAACATGCCGTGTTTTATTTCCTTGAGCCTTTTTCCGACATCTTTTGTGCTTCCCTCGCAAAGAAGCCTGCCCTTGTCCATTACAGCAAGGCGGCTTGCCATGGGAAGCGCCTCTTCAAGACGTTGCTCGGTCAGTATAACCGTTGTGCCGAGCTCGCGGTTTATTCTGCCGAGCACGGCGAGAAAGTCCGAAGCGGCAATGGGATCAAGCTGGCTTGTCGGCTCGTCGAGAACTAAAACCTCGGGCTGCATCGCCATAACGGAGGCGAGATTCAAAAGCTGCTTCTGGCCGCCCGAAAGCTCGGTAACATTCTTATAAAACCAATCCTCAATACCGAAGAAAGCCGCCATTTCGGCAACGCGGCGGCGAATTGCGGGAGTATCACAGCCGAGACTTTCAAGACCGAAGGCAAGCTCGTGCCAGACCTTGTCCGTAACTATCTGATTGTCGGGCGACTGGAGCACAAAGCCGATTTTGCTGCTTTGTGTGCGCTGACTGACTCCCGAAAGCTCGGTACCGCAAAATATGATATTGCCCGTTTTCAGCCCGTGGGGCGTGAGTACGGTTTTAAGCTGTCTTAAAAGCGTTGATTTTCCGCATCCCGAAGGACCGCAGATAACAAGAAATTCGCCCTTTGAAACGCTCAGACTAAAGCTGTCTATGGCTTTTTCCGTCTGCTCCGGATATGTAAAGCTCAGGTCTCGGATTTCAAAGACTTCCATTTGCGATCCTCCCTTCTGTCTATGATAATCGGCGTAAGGCAAAGGGCCAGATACGCCAGTATAAAGCAAATTGTCATTGGGCTGAGTGAGCCGCGAATGTTCGGGAAATAGCGCCAGCTCAGTCCACCTGTCAGGGCTCCCGAGAAAACGAATATGCCGCACAGTCCTATCCAGACAAGTGCAGCCTTATCTCTGCTGTCAAAACGGTAAATTGAAAATGCCGTGCGCTTCGGGAGCCCGTAACCGCGGCTTCTCATGCTGTCCGCAGTTTCAATGGCATTTTCAAGAGACCAGCTTATCATAATGGATAACACGCTTATTGCGTTTTTAGTGCGCTTAAGCAGGCTGCCGTCGGCAGTGTCCTGTCCTATGCTGTACCGTGCTTCACGCACCACATCAAGCTGAGCCTTGAACTTGGGTACAAAGCGGAGCGTCATGCTGAGCACAAGGGAAAGAGCGGGTATTATACGCCCGAAAAGATACACGAATTTGTCTGATGTCATTACCTCCGTGTAGCAGTAAAACCACAGCAAAACAGCGGCAATCATTGCGCCTGCGGCAAAACCGTATACAAGGCTTTCCCGCGTCAATGGATTACCGTTGGGAAAATAGCAGATAATAGTTTGTCCCGCGTGGTTAAACGCGGGATTTACTATTACTGCAAGCAGCAGTGTCGGCAGCATGAATTTAACGCAAAAAGCCACGGCCTTGCGTCCCTTGAGATAAACAGCATAAGCTGCGGCGCTGACAAGAGAAACAGCAAGGCACAAGGGGTGCATGAAAATCATGCTGAAGAAAAACACCAGTGCAAAATATATGAAATTGACTATCGGGTGAAAGCCCGAGAAAGTATCTGCGCTTTTCATATTTCTATTATCCGCCTACTGCATATCCTCCGCCGATATCATCGCCCAGATCGCAGGTGTAACGCCACTCAACAATGTCACCCTGACGGAGCTGATAGCGGCTGCAGCCGTAATTGGGATACCATCCGTTTACGCGGTACATCCAACCCGAGCCCGAGCCGCAATCGAATTCATAAAGATTGTGTATTCCCTCAACATATGCGCTGTTATACATCGGGGTCCATGATGCCTCCATCTGTATCCCCTTGTCCGCGCAGACTCGCTGAAGCACATCATATACCGATTCGCCCTCATAGAAGGTAACTGTACGGGCGCTCAGTATGACGCCGCTTGAGGGAACTGCGTCGAGCTTGTCCGGGTCAAGCTCTCCGATATTATTCAATACCGTTGAACACTCAATAGAAAAGGTGCAGGTATGAGCTGCGCCTTTGTCAACCGAGCTGTCGTCCGGCTCTACGGGCATGGGCTTGCCTTCGGGAACGGGGTCGGTTTTGTATTTATCCTGTCCCGACGCACTTCCGTCTGACAAAACACGCCCGCTGTCATCTTCTCCGCTGTCGACGTTATTCGTATCGGGCACTATAAGAAGCTTGCCCGCAGTTTCGGTCGGTGCAAAATTAAGAATGCTCTCGTTGCCGCCGGTCACCGATGCCGAACATAATTCGGTCTTTGTGTCACCGCTTATCTTATAGACAGTCGCGTTCTGCGCATCCCATTTGGTATCAAGATAGATGGAAAGCACGGGAGCAAAACCGAAGGTTTTATCCGATTGGAAACCGACACTAAGCCCGCTGTCGGTATCGTCAATTTCAAGAGCAAGATTTAAGGTTTTCGGCTCTTTTATATCGCTTCCGAATACTGTCCACTCGTAGCGGCAATTTCCGCTTTCGCCGCAAAAAACAACCACGGCATTATCCTGCATGATCTGACGGAAAACGCTTTCCTCAACGATGCCGTCCTCAGGAATATCCATGCTGTCCTGCAGCACATTCTCGCTTGCCGATAAATAATTACCGCATCCTGTAATCGGTAACAGCATCAGCAGGCAAAGCAGCAGGATCAAATATCTTTTCATATCAGTCACCTACAACAATTCTGCCGTTACGTGTGCTGAGCGTTCCGTTCACGCTTGAAAGACTGCGCGACTCTTCGCTTGCGGCAAATACGGCATCCTCCATATCAAGCTCATATATATCGCCGCTCTGAGCGCCGTCCGAAAGCGCAAAGCGCAGCTTAAACAGAAGCTTTTCACCGTCGGGCAGAACGGACTTGGAGAAAACGCGGTTTCCTCCGCTTCGGTCAAGATACATGATGTTAATTCTGCCTTTTTCGTTGCTGACTTCAACATTCACATCCCAGTCGGGAATTTCCGCACCTGCGTTGCCATCGGCATCCTCGCAGGAAATCATAACATTGCCGTCTTCAAGACCGATAAATTCCAGCTTTGAGGAATCAAAGCCAAGGCTGAAGCTTGCGGCAGGGAAGTCATCGTCTTCGAGGGCGGATAACAGAACATCCACCGTAAAGGGCTCCCGATCCGACCGGCTTTTTTTCTCCGGAGTTTCGATTGTCACACAGGCAGAGGCCGCTTCAACAGGTGTGGGGTCTATGCTTGTTCGGGGCGTTGTAATATAAACTGCTGCCGCCATAGCAGCAATCAGAAGTGCTGAAAATATTAGTTTCTTCATTTCTGCGCCACACTTCCGTTTACAAACCACATAAGGATTTCTTCGGCAAATGCAGCATCGCCGTCATTCAGGGAATTGACTGCATCCTGCGCATTTATAACTCCGTCTCCGTTGACATCGTAATTTGCTTCTTCATCTATTGTCTTGCCCTTGGGGGCGTTCTTTTTCTTCTTGGCGGTTACGGATTCCTTATCCTTTTTGCTTCCGCTTTCGTCTGCCGCAGCAGAAGGCTTCGGTGCTTCGCTTGCGGCAGGGCTTTCCGCCTTGTCGGGCGC
>JAZLGD010000083.1:0-7850 GCA_045616105.1 Oscillospiraceae bacterium
ATAACTTAATAAACCCACCCGTTTTCATCGGTTAAAGTCTTTATTTTTCAAAGCTTTAACCGATTTTTTATTTTTTGTTGACAATTTAACGTAGTTGTGATAAATATTTATTAAACTAATAAATATTGGTAATTAACTGTAAGCATACATAAGCGGTTTATACTTCCCTCATGCATTATCATTCGCAAGCCAAAGCTATCTGGCATTACAACAAATTTTCTTCAGCAGTTCCAGATTTTAATTATCCGTAAGGAGGCTTTAGACAATGAGAAAAAGATACAGACAAACACTTTCATTCGTTCTGGCGCTGGTTTTGGTTGTTGGCACGCTTAACATTGCCGCATTTGCCGATTCCCCGAAAGACGGCAATATAAAGCAGTACAAGAACTATACCGTTCTTGGTGACAGTATAGCTGCGGCATATGGCACAGCTGCGTATATGGCAATGCTGCCCGAGGGTTCTCAGATATGCGACCGCAACGTCATTCCGGGAAGCTATGTTGATATTGTCAGCCGTTCAATAGGTGCAGAGAATACATATATGCACGCACACAGTGCATGGCGTCTGACCGAATTTCTCAGGGAAATCAATTACCCCGGTTTTGAATACGATAACGACCCGTACAGCCCTTACTATAAAAGTGACTACTTCCGCAACGGTCTGAACTATCTCGCCCCGAACGCGCTGGACGGCGAGGGCGAAAGAATTGTCGAGGATATCAAGAAGGCCGACATCATTACCATGAACTACGGCGAAAACGATATCTTCACCTACGCTCTGACTGTCACTGTCAACAAGTTCGGTTATCTGCTTATCGGCGATGACGGCGAGCTTTCCATCAAGAGCTTTGACAGCATCTGTGAAGCCTTTACGGAAATTCTGCGCATTGCAACGGGCGTCGAACTGACTCAGATTCTGCTGGACTACGTTAATTCCCTGGAAATAGGCTTCCAGATGTTCAAAAAGAATCTTCCTCTTGCCGTCGATGCAGTAAAGAAGCTCAATCCTGATGCTGAGCTCTATGTAATCAGCTTCAGTGATCCGCTCAACATCAATTTCCCCATTGACTTCAAAGAAACCTTCGGCATTGATATTTATCTGGTTTCCGACCTCATGGTTGCCGGTATTAACACCTACATCCAGCAGCTCTGCCCTGCGCGAAAGAATTACACCTTTGTTGATGTTACGGGCACCGAGTATTACGGAACGGCAGCCATTGACTGGTCCAGACTTCCCGAGGGCTTAAACGGAATGAAGTATTCCGCTATCAAGATGGTACATCCCACCGAAAAAGGTCAGGCTTTCATGGCAAAGAAGATTCTCCAGAAGCTCACCATCCCCCTGCCCTTCCTCGATGTCAACAAGCTCAACAAGCACTTTGACGGCGTTATGTACTGCTATGAGAACGAGCTCATGGGCGGTGTAAGCGCTAAGCTCTTCGGCCCCGATCTTGCTATGACTCGTGCGCAGATGGCATCCATTCTCTACCGTATGGCCGGCTCACCTGATGTCTCCGGCATGAACGCTCCCTTCGTAGATGTAAACAAATACTTCTGGGCTTATGATGCAATTGTATGGGCTTACAACAATGGAATAATAAGCGGCGTTACACCTGTTAACTTCATGCCGTCTCTCTGCATAAACCGCGGTCAGGCAGCAACCATGCTTTACCGCTATGCAGGCAAGCCTGAGTCTGTCGGCACAGCAGCTTTCAAGGATGTAAATCTCATTGCGACCGAATACCGCGATGCGGTCACATGGGCAAGCTCGAACGGCATAATGCAGGGCTTTGATAATGGCTATTTCAGTTCCTCGCTTATAATCACCCGCGGACAGATTGCGGATATGATTTACAGCTACTCATTATTGAACACTTAAGCTCAACCCCCGAAAGGAATCCTTTCGGGGGTTTATTTTCTCTATTATTATAATGTATAGTGCGCTGAAAATCACAGGTGCATCAGTTCAAGCGCACGGAAGCTTCGTTTCCTTTTTTAATTCGCCTGATTTTCCTTCATATTACTTGAAAAAACGCCTTACATATGTTATATATAAGCAAAACCGATTTTGCCAAGGGGATGAAGTAATGGACAGCAAGCAATTTGAAGAAATACGAAATAAAAACCCGTTTATGACCCTAAACGACATAGTATATGATCTATTGCTTCAGGAAATCATTACCTTTGGTCTGGCACCCGGCAGCAAAATATACGAGAGCAATATCGCATCAAGTCTCGGTGTAAGCCGTTCTCCTGTAAAATATGCGTTGGAGCGCCTGCAAGAAGTAGGTTATGTGCGCATACTGAACAATCGTTATTACGTTGTGGATTTTACACGCCGCGAATATCTCGAAATGTTTGACCTCACCCGTATTCTCGAAACCTACGGTGCGCGTGAAGCTGCGGTTAACGCAACTCAGGAGGAAATAAACGAGCTCTACCACAAATCAAATGCAATAAACAAGCTCTACAAAAACGCACAGCACGACAGCAAGAATTTCACCTACCGCATATTGCTGAATGCAGAGATTGATTTCCACTACTCTCTTGTAAAAGCCAGCCATAACGAGACAGTTGCTAACATGTACGATAGTCTCAGATACAAAATCTTCTTCTGCCGCGGCTATCTTCTTTATACCCGTCCCGACGGTTTCTACGATGATCTGGACACCGATCATTCTTATATATGCGACGCAATTAATTACCACGACAAAGATATGGCAGCCGCCGCCATCCAGCATCATCTCGGTATTTCCCGAAAAGGAATTGAGCGCTACGGTTTGCTAAAGGGAATGAAATAAATCACCGTTTTTTGAGCAATGTCCGAAGAAAAATTGCAGTTGAGCGTGCCTTTTGTTCATCTTTTTGTGCAATTTTCTTTGGACATTTCTTTTATCCGCTTCGGTTGCGCAAAAATGGATAAGAATTGACACAATTTAAATCGGTAGAGTAAACTCACTATACTAAATCTAATATTGGCGTAAGACAATTCCGAATTCCGCTGACCATGCGTAATGAGGAATAGGGCTTCACCGGTGTGTGCAGCCTGAACAAATTACATATCATAACTCGTAATTGATACCATTTTTTCTCTCCCTGACCCGAGCGCCAAGTGGAATTGTTTTATAGACATTTCCCTTGCGCAGCGGGTTGTTTTTTTGTCTATTTTTTATCAAATCTACGGGCATTTATTTTTGTACATTTTTGCGGCTTCGGCTGCAGATGTTAAATAGAGAGTTCTATAGAATAAAATAGGAGGAAAAGAACTATGAATGAGAACAAATCTCAGAAGAGCTCATGGGCTGTTGCCTTTACGGTAGCATCCGTGTGGTTCGGAACTCACGTCGGCGGCGGTTTCGCATCCGGTAACCAGGTCGTCAACTACTTCTCTCAGTATGGCTGGACAGCAGCTATCTACCCCATCATCGCAATGGGCATTCTTGCACTCGTAATGAACACCGTTATGAAGTTTGCAAAGCTCGGCGGTTACACCAACTACAAAGACACTTTCGCAGCACTTTACCCCAAGCCCTGGATGGAAGTTTTCTTTGAAATCTTCTACATCGTCATTCTTCTGGCTGCAGTTGCAGCAGCAGTTGCCGGTGCAGGACAGGTTCTTGCTGAGTTCCTTGGCTTTGTATACGCAGGCTCAACCAAGATTATCTTCAACCTGATCATCGTTGCAGTTCTTATCGTACTGAGCATTTTCGGTATCAAGCTCGTTCGCGCAGCTTCTACCATTCTTTCTACTCTGATTCTTATCACCACCGCAGTTGTTGTTATTGCCGGCTTCGCAGCTGACTTTGACGCAATCTCCGCAGGTCTTCTTGCTGAGAACGCAATCGAGCCCGTAGCATTCACTGTTGCTCCCGGAAAGGCAATCTGGCTTGGCGTTGTCATCTACGCAGCATTCCAGTGCGTATCCATCCCCGCAATGATCGCAGCTTCTCAGGACCTCAGCATCAAGGGCATCAAGCGTGCTAACATCCTCGGCTGGCTCATGAACGGCCTTGCACTTGCAGCTTCCGGCGCAATGCTCACTCGTTGGTATCCCCTGCTTGCTTCTCTGCAGGCAAATGGCATCAGCGGCTTCGAGGCTGCTGTTTCCGGCATCCCCAACAAGACCGTTCTGGCTCTCGTTGGTATCAAGTGGATCCTCGCAATCTTCAGTGTACTGCTGTTCTGCGCATTCGTTTCCACTTCCGTAACCCTGGTCTTCACCATGATCCAGCGTTTCCAGGGCTTCTGCTTCCCCAACACCATCAAGAACGAGAAGGTTCGCGGCGTTATCGTTGGCGCTGTCGTCATCGCTATCTGCTTCGCAATCTCCCTCCTCGGCCTGTCCGGCATCATCAAGTATGCTTACGGTTACGATGGCTACTACGCAATCCTCGTTATCTTCCTTCCTGTCCTCATCTGGGGTATTCCCAAGGTCAAGAAGCTCGAGGCTGCAAAGAAGGCAGACTAATCTTTACATCATTCAACACCACCGGCATTCCTGTCGGTGGTGTTATCACAAGGTAATTTGTTATGAAAATTGCAATGATTGGTTCAGGTGCGGCAGGCAGCGTTTTTGCCGCATATCTGAAAAAAGGCGGTGCGGAGCTTTATCTTGTTGACCGCTACAAAGCTCATATGGACAAGATTGCCGCTGACGGACTTACATTCGTAAGCCCCGCAGGCGAAGAACTTCTCACCGGCTTTACAACCGCTCCTTCTGCCGAGAACATCGGCATAATGGACATTGTTATCCTTATGGTAAAAGCAACTCAGACCGACAGCATCATGCCCAGCCTTAAAAGCTGCATCGGAGAAAACACAGTCGTTGTTTCTTTGCAGAACGGCCTCGGAAACGACGAGGTTCTGTCAAAGTATGTTTCCGCCGATAAAATTCTTTACGGCTTCGGCACTATCGGAACTGAACTGCCCGAGCCCGGCAAATGCGTATCCAAGCCCGAAAGCGGCGTCATCATGCGCTTTGGTGCGGCGGAGAAATCCCCGCTTTCCGACAAGGTCGGCAAGGAGCTTGAGGACTGCTTTAACCGTGGCGGATGCGAAACACGATTTGAAGCCGACGTTCGTCCCTTCGTATGGAAAAAAGCTATCTCCAACAGCGGCTATAACACTCTGTCCTCCCTGCTTCGTCTGAAGGTCGGCGAATTCCTCGCCATGGACGAGGGCAAGGAGCTGATAAAGGCCGTTTGGCGCGAAGGCTGTGACGTTGCGAAGGCGGCAATCGGCGTTGATCTCTGGCCCGAGATGCTTGAAGAGCTTCCCCGTCTTATCGACGGCTTTGCCAGCTATTATCCCAGCATGGCGCAGGATGTACTTATCCATCAGCGTCAGACTGAAATTTCTCTTTTAAACGGCGCAATAGTGCGCTACGGTGCCCAGTACGGCGTACCGACCCCTGTTAACGAAGCGCTCACGAATATGCTCACCGTTATTCAGGCAAACTATGAAAAACAATATAAGAAATAATTTATAAAACTTTATTTGCAAAGGAGATATTCACCATGAAAATTGCAATGTACGGTTCAGGTGCAGCAGGCAGCGTATTTGCTTCCTACCTCCGCAACGGCGGAGCAGACATGATCCTCATCGACCGCTATGAGGCACACATGAATAAGATTGCTGAAGAAGGCATGACCTTCACTGTTCACGCAAAGCGCGACGGCAACGACGAGTACGAGAAGATCTCTGCTCCTCTGCTTGCTAAGGGCTTCACCGTTACCAAGTCCGACATTGATCCGACCTATGACGATATTGAGACCGTTCTTCCCGGCTTCCGCACCTACACCAGCTCCGCTGCTGCAGCAGAAGCAGAAGGCAAGGTTGACGTTATCATTTACATGACCAAGGCAACCCAGCTTGAAGCTGCAATTCAGGATTCTCTTCCCGTTGTCGGCGATACCACCGTTGCAGTTTCCCTGATCAACGGCCTCGGCAATGACGACAACCTGTTCAAGGTATTCCCCAAGGAGCGCTGCGTTGTTGGTTCCGGCGTTCTCGGCACTGCACTTGCAGGCCCCGGTCACTGCATCTCCACTCCTGCTGGCGGCGTACAGATGAACTTCGGCGGCGCAGTCCGTTCCGAGCTCACCGATGCAGCTTGCGAATACATGCTCGAGTGCTTCAAGGCAGGCGGCTGCGACGCTTACTGGCGTGCAGATGACATCTACAAGTTCATCTGGAAGAAGGTCTGCGTAAACGCAACCGTTAACACTGTATGTGCAGTTCTCCGTCTTAAGATCGGCGAAGTTGAGAACGACGAGTGGGGCCAGAAGCTGTTCCACGGTGTTATCCGTGAGACCTGCGCTGTTGCAACCGCAAGAGGCATCCCCATGGACGCTGACGATTTCATCGCTCACGACCACAACGACATCGTTACCAACATTGCTGACTACTATCCCTCCATGTGCCAGGATATGCTCTTCAATCAGCGCCAGACTGAGATCGACGTTCTCAACGGCAAGATTGCTGAGTACGGCAGAGAGCTTGGTATCCCCTGCCCCACCTGCGACATTCTGACCAAGGTTGTTCACGCAATCCAGAACAACTACGACAAGCAGTACTTCAAAAGCTGATTAATAGATCTCTCTATTTTAAACATCCTATACTTCTGAAGCCCGCTTCCCCAATCGGGGAAGTGGGTTTCTTTATTTCACGTTTTTTGCGCTGTAATAACATGAATGATGCGTTGAAGTCATAGAAAAAAAGCTCGATAATACTTGACAAAGTAAGGCATTACATTTACCATAAATACATTATTGAAATTTTGGAGGTAATCGACCATGGATACCCGCACCAGCAAGGAAAATTACTATCTTGATATAGCCGATGCTGTTCTTGAGCGTTCTACCTGTCTCAGACGCATGTACGGCGCTATCATCGTCCGCAACGATGAGATAATCTCCACCGGATATAACGGCGCACCACGCGGCAGAATCAACTGCTCCGATGCAGGTCGCTGTGCAAGAGTAGAAATGAAAATCCCTTCAGGCGAGCGCTATGAGCTCTGCCGCAGTGTTCATGCCGAGGCAAACGCGATTATCTCCGCATCACGCCGCGACATGCTTGGCGCAACCATCTATCTCGTAGGCCGCGATGCGCAGACCCACGAGCTGCTTACCGACGCAATGAGCTGCAGCATGTGCAAGCGCCAGATTATTAATGCCGGTATTGCAAAGGTCATCATCCGCACCGGCAAGACCTCCTTCCGCATCATTGATGTTGAGGAATGGGTCAAAAATGATGATTCCATGTTCTGGGCAACAGAAGACTGATTTTGCCGAACTGAAAACAGCATAAAATCATATTCAGATAATAAAAAACACGGTAGCTTTCGCTACCGTGTTTTTTATTTGCTTTAAATTACTTGTACATCTCGATGAGGCGCTGCAGGTGCTCGAAGCGAGCCTTTGCATTTTCCTCGGATGCGTCGAACAGAGTGTCTGCACGCTCGGGGAACTCGCGGGTCAGACGGCTGTAACGAGCCTCGTTCATGAGGAAGTCACGGTAACCGCCTGCGGGCTCCTTGCTATCGAGAGCAAACTTCTCTGCCTCTGCTGCAGGATTGTAGCGGAACAGGTTCCAGTAACCGCAGTCGACAGCCTTCTTCATCTCGTTCTGGCAGTTGGTCATGCCGCCCTTGATGGAGTGCATCTCGCAGGGAGCATAGCCGATGATGAGGGAGGGACCGGGATAGGCCTCAGCCTCAGTGATGGCCTTGATGGTCTGAGCGGGGTTGGCGCCCATGGCGATCTGTGCCACGTACACATAGCCATACTGCATGGCGATCTCAGCAAGACTCTTCTTCTTGACTTCCTTACCGGCAGCGGCAAACTGTG
>JAZLGD010000084.1:0-2927 GCA_045616105.1 Oscillospiraceae bacterium
CAGTCCCAGCCCTCCGGGTCCACGACGTCGTTCGCGCCGGACTTGCCGAAGCCGTCAGCCGAGAACAGGACCTTATCGGTGCTGTCATAGGTGACTATGACCTCGGGCCAGTGTACCATAGGCGCAGCGACGAAATGCAGGGTGTGGGTGCCGAGGCAGAGGGTGTCGCCCTCACCGACAACGACGCGGCGATCTGCAAAATCGGTGCCAAAGAAGTTCTTCATCATGATGAATGCCATCTTTGAGGATACGACAACCGCCTCGGGGTATTTATCCATGAAGTTTTTGATGTTTGCGGAGTGGTCGGGCTCCATATGCTGAACGATGAGATAATCGGGCTTTCTGTCGCCGATTGCCTCAGCGAGATTATTAAGCCACTCGTCGGTGAAGTGCTGGTCAACAGTGTCCATAACGGCAATCTTCTCGTCAATGATTGCATAGGAGTTGTAAGCCATGCCGTTGGGGACAACGTACTGACCTTCAAAAAGGTCAATCTGGTGGTCGTTTACGCCTATGTAGCGTATGTCTTTTGTAATGTTCATGTTTTCTCCTTTCGTGCGGCATTATGAGCCGTGCGGTTATACTATAAAAATTTTTTGTTTTTTCAAACAGCAGTAAGAATATGCATATTCCTTACCGTTCCGTCGGATATGCAGTCGTTGACGGAGTATGCATGCTTTTCAAGGTCTGCGCAGTTTGCTTTCGTCAAGCCCTGCGTCTGAAGCTCTGAAATTACGTCGGCCGAGATGCTTTCAATTACATCGTATTTTTCTTCTGCAGTACCGGCGCCGCGCAGGAGGAACGAAAGCCGCTCGGAGTATTTCTGCTCTCTATCGAGTTCCCTGAGTGCGCGGAAGCTCCATTTGTAATATGGCATATATTTTCCCCGAAGCAGGAACAAAACCTTCATTGCCGCACCGACAAACTCATTGCAGGCAAGCTGGGCGGCCTCGGGCTCACCGTGCTTTATACAGCGGGGGTAGTTATATTGCCCCGACTGCGCCATGATGAGGATGTTTCCCGCAAGACGCTTGAGCCTTATATCGCGCGGCATTTCCATAAGTGTCTCTCTTATGGTGGAGAATTCGCCGTAATTATCGAAGAACAGCTCTCCGTTTACTGCCTCGGCAAGAGCATAGTCGGGAATACGAAGCCATGCATCTGTTGACAGTTTTCCGTCATCTGCGCCAACAGCGTTAAGATAAAAATCCGCAGTGCGAATTACACCGTTTCGGTTTCCTCCTACGGGTGACATCGGCTGCCGTTCATAACCCATGTATTCTTTCGGCAGCTTTGCATAGGCGCGCTCCAGCAAGAAAGCACTGCGTCTGTCAACAACATCTTCACCGGGCAGAAATATACAAAAGCCCGGCTCAAAATCATGATCCTGAGATGTTTCGTCATCGAAGCCATAGTGCTCCGAGCCGCTTCCGACAAATCCGACAGCTATGAATGGGAGAAGCTGTGGAAAGTCCTGCACAAGCATCGGCTTTCCGAGCTCTTCATAATATCTTTTTGAAAGCTCAAGCCCTTTCATATATTGCCCTCGCTCGTTTTATAAGCTCCCTTTCGCAGTACGGATAGCCATAGTATCCAAAGGTGTTTGCGCACTTTTCGCAGACAAAAGCGTAGTAGCTGTTTCGCGGGAGAGTTTCCTTGTCCAAAAGCTCAAAGGCTTTTTCAAGGCACTCCTTCACTCTGCTTTCGCCTTTGGCGTTATAAAGGTCTGCAAGATTGCACCGGGTTATGGCCATTTCCAATTCGCCATCGGGAATCTGTTCCATAACGGAAGGCGCCTTATTAAAAAGCGCTTCGGCTTCAGCGAATTTTCTGAGGTCAAGCAGGGTCAGCGCCATGTTGTTATACAGCCCGCCCAGCCTGCCGTCATTCGGTGCAAGCTCTGCCTCATAAAGGCATTTTGCTTTTTCGTAAAGTGGGATCGCCTTGTCGGCATGTCCGAAAGCCTTGTATGCTGTTGCGGCATTGACAAGGGTGGTTCCCATGCTAACGCTATCCGAGAGGTTTAATTCCTCTGCCAGCTTAATGGCTGTTTCAGCCGCAGTAAGAGCATCCTGTTCCCTGCCGATTTTTCGGTAAAATCCTATCTGCTCATTTGTAACTGTGAGAAGACCGCGCATATCGCCCGATACTCTTGCGTCCTCTTCCCAGTATCTTAGATGCCGTTCCGCAGCATCAAAATCCTTGCGCCCGAGATATTCGTCGAGCTTCTGCAGTACTCTGGAAATTGGAATGGCACTCATTTTATTTAAACCGCGCTTCCCAGTCAGCCTGCTTAAAGCCAACAAGCACGAAATTGTCTGAAACCAGTATGGGACGTTTTACAAGCAGGCCGTTTGTTGCAAGAAGTTCAAACTGCTCCTGCTCGCTCATGGTCGGGAGCTTATCCTTTAGCTTAAGCTCCTTATACAGCAATCCGCTTGTATTAAAAAACTTTTTCAGAGGAAGTCCGCTTGCCTTGTGCCAGGCTTTTAGCTCTTCCTCTGTGGGGTTGTTATCTTTTATATGCCTGAATTCATAGTCAATTTTGTTTTCGTCAAGCCATGCCTGAGCGCGATTGCTTGTGCTGCATCCGGGATATCCGACAAAAGTCATATTTTCATATCTCCTGAACAGTATTTGCTGAGCTAATGTACATTCTTTTTTTAATTGTACAACACTTTTAATGACTTTTCAATAATTACAATCGGCAAAAAGTCTAAAAGCTTGCAATAGAAGGAATTTACGGCTTACGTTGGAATTCATCTTCGCAAAGAAAATATATACGAAGTACTACTGATCTGTAGGGAAAATTTTAAATTACTTTTCAGAGAAAAAAACAAGCCGCACGACCATGTGCTGAATGAGGACAGAATAGCAACATCAAACGCCATGGATGATTTCTTGACCGGAGCGGGTTTTGCTTCATC
>JAZLGD010000085.1:0-2069 GCA_045616105.1 Oscillospiraceae bacterium
AAGCGCATCGCGGTCGAATGCGCCGAAGTATTCGAGTCCCGCAAGATAGCTTTCATCGTGCAGAGCGTGACGGAATTCTTCGGTACCCTCCGGGGAATAGTCGGGCGCTTCGTATGCAAGAAACACCTTCCATGCCAGAGAAAGCGCCGCCTGTGTTTCGTGTTCTTCGAGTTTCCTAACCGTAAAATCAGCTTCCCATTCTTCTTTCGTCAGCCGGGTAATATGCTCGGTACGGATATCATCCATCAGCTTCCAATGAATGTCCTTGTTAGTGTGATGATAAGTAAATCCGCATTTTTCCTGACAGCGCTTTGATTTTTCGTTGCCGTCAAAATAGCCGCACCAAAGTGTTTCAAGGTGCAAATCGGCAAAGGCGTGACGGATCAGTTCTCTTGTCGCTTCGGGAGTCAATCCCTTTCCCCAAAAAGGAACGCCGATCCAGTAACCGATTTCTCCCTCGTTTTCGGGCAGATTCAGATTACTGTTTTTGCCGATCATCAGCCCGATACTGCCGATGGCTCTGTTATCTTCTTTCAGACAGACAGCATAAGTCTCGGGAGCGGATAAAACATTCTTAATGACTTCACGGCTGTTTTCCACGCTTGTATGGGGAGGCCATCCGGCGATGGGACCTACATGGTCGTCCTTTGCGTATTCATATAAACTCTCTGCGTCCGCCTCATCCCACGGACGCAATATAAGTCTTTCTGTTTCCAAAATCATATTTTGCTATTTCCTCATTTAATCATCCTTGCCGCACAGATGCTTTACCACCGTAATAAACGGAACGAATAACACTCCGGCGACCGGCCACACAATCCATGTGGATTTCCAGTCTTCTGTAATAAAGCTCCAAGCAAGATATACTGCTACCGACAAACACCAATATATACTGCTTGCAGCATCAACGGCTTTGCTTTTCCTTTTTTCTGCCTTATCAAAATCGCCCTCCTGCAGAAGTATCTCATAGCTCCCGTTAATTATTGCAACACGGACAATCATAAATACCCCAATTGAAACAATGCAAAGGAGTAATGCTGTCATAGATATGGCCAAAGCATCTGCTTCGTTGATCAATGCGGTAAAGATCAGTGGAACCGGAGACAGGATGCACAGGCCAACTCCCATAGATAAGTATTTGGTATAAAGCGGCTTATAAGCTTTCTTTTTCTCCTTCACGAGTCCCGATACGCCGTAAGCGGTTTCAAATGGTTCTTTCTTAAGATAATCAAACTGTTCAGCTTTACCCGCATAAGAAATGAAAAGAAAAACTGCTATTGTAACAAAAATAAAAAGCTGTGCTAAACCTATAACGGATGCAGTAGTCTCGGTAAGTCCACCGACACCGCGTTCTGCAAGACCATTTAGAAAAATAAGCAACACGGGGCAAAGAATGCAGAGCATTACTCCAAATGCCACTACCTTGCTTTGTTCTGCTTCTGTTCTCATAAAATCATTTGCCTCTTCCATAGAAACATAACGAATCGCTCTGTCGGCAACAGATTCGCCCGAGACCTGACATTCCAACTCCATTTCGTCTTTCAGCAGATAGTCTGTGCTGACAGAAAACAGTTGCGACATTACAATGATTTTCTGTAAATCGGGGACAGACTGTGCGCTTTCCCATTTTGAGACTGCCTGCCTTGAAACCGACAGCTTCTCTGCAAATTCCTCCTGAGAAAGACCGAGCTTTTTACGTTCTTCAATTATTTTGTCTGCTAAGATCATTTTTTTATACCTCCTGTGATTTGGTGGTGTTATTGTGCCGCTTTTTACAGTTGCATACCACCAAACAGGGCTTGCAATGTGTCAAATGACAGTTGCCGAGGATGATATTTTAATATTTCGTAATTGCCTTGAACCAATATAGGGTTTCGGTTTTACCAGGTTAAACACGTCTTGGTTAAGGTTTCAACATAATCCTTTTCAATCAATATTACGTCCAGACCATGTTCTTTGCAGCCTGCATAATAAAAGCGGTTTTTACGTTTTATATATTCTGCCGTGCAATCTGAATCATCCAGTCGGTTTTCGATGCAGGACGCATATTGCTTGATTTCCGTGAAATG
>JAZLGD010000086.1:0-8876 GCA_045616105.1 Oscillospiraceae bacterium
AACCGTAAAGGCAATGCGCAAGGATGTTCTTGCAAAGTGCTATGGCGGCGACATCACCCGTAAGAAGAAGCTGCTGGAGAAGCAAAAAGAGGGCAAGAAGAAAATGCGTCAGTTGGGTACGGTTTCCATACCCACCGAAGCATTCCTCGCTGTCCTCAAACTTGATGAGTAATTCTTGCCCTCTTTTGCGAGCGGGAGCGAGCCGCCGCTGTGCGGCGTAGATTTAAATCACTATCCCAAAACGCAAAGCTCGCTTTGCATTTTGGCAAGAAAAAGATGCGTCAGCTGGGTACGGTTTCCATACCCACCGAAGCATTCCTCGCTGTCCTCAAGCTTGACGAGTAATTAAAAAACCTGCGGAAATATTGACAAATTGCCCGTCAGGTGTTAGCATATCTGCAACGCCACGGAACATAGCATCTGTTCCGATTATGAAAAGTAAACAGGGGTGCTGAAGAAATTCGGCTGAGAGTAAGACTATAACTCGTCTTTGACCCTATGACCTGATTCGGATAATGCCGACGTAGGAAGTTGATCCATAAAGACTTTTTCGCCACGATTATCCGTGGCGAATTTTTATTATAGGAGGCTGTAAAAATGACAGCAAGTGTTGCAATCCAGGTTCTGCCCAGCGTTGATAACGACGAAGAACTCATCAGAGTTGTTGATGAAGTAATCGCCTACATCAAGAGCACGGGCCTGAACTGCTATGTCGGACCTTTCGAAACCACTATTGAGGGCGACGATTACGATCAGCTTATGGACATCGTTAAAGAGTGCCAGAAAATCGCAATCAATGCAGGCTGCCCTTCTGTAAGCGCTTACGTTAAGATCGTATATAAACCCGAAGGCGGTGTCTTAACAATTGACAAAAAAGTCACAAAACATCACCAGTAAGCTCGCTCCTTTCATATCGCTGGCAGTCATTATAGGAATATGGCTTTTCGTCAGCGAGGGCGAGATCGTTCCCGCTTATATGCTCCCTTCCCCCGTGAAGGTTGTTAAAGCATTCATCGGAGACTTTCCGATTATCATGGGCCACGCTGCGGTAACTTTGCAGGAAGCGCTGTACGGTCTTCTTATAGGCACAGCTCTTGCTTTCGTTATATCCATAATAATGGACAGATTCCATTTTATGTACAAGGCGCTGTATCCCATTCTCGTCATAACCCAGACCATCCCGACAATAGCGATAGCTCCGCTTCTCGTTCTTTGGATGGGCTTTTCTATGGCACCGAAAATCGTTCTCGTTGTTATAACGACATTCTTCCCCATAGCCGTCTCTCTTCTTGACGGATTTATGAGCGTGGACGAGGACTCGGTAAACCTTATCAGAAGCATGGGCGGCGGAAAGCTGAAGATATTCCGCTACATCAAGCTGCCCTCTGCCATGGGACACTTCTTCTCAGGCCTCAAGGTATCCGCATCATACGCCGTTGTCGGCGCGGTCATTTCCGAATGGCTCGGCGGCTTTGAGGGTCTCGGCGTATATATGACAAGAGTTAAGAAAGCATACGCATTTGATAAAATGTTTGCCATTATCATCTTCATTTCGGTGATAAGCCTTTTGCTTATGCTGCTCATAACTCTTCTGAGAAAAGCATGTATGCCGTGGGATAACAAAAAATAATAAAAAAACAGGAGATAGAAAATGAAAAGATTTATCGCAATCCTTCTCGTGCTTGCATCCGTTTTTGTATTTGCGGGCTGCGGCGCAGATAAGAAAGACACAGATTCAGATCTCAAAGAGATCACCGTATGCCTTGACTGGACTCCCAACACAAACCATACCGGTCTTTATGTTGCGGCAGAAAAGGGCTACTATGAGGAAGCCGGACTTAAGGTCAACATCGTTCAGCCCCCCGAGAACGGCGCTGCTCTGATGTGCGCATCCGGAGAGGCTCAGTTTGCCATCGACGCACAGGACACTCTCGCACCCTCCTTCACAAGCGATTCTCCCCTCGGCGTTACCGCAGTTGCTGCTATTCTCCAGCATAACACCTCCGGCATCATTTCCAGAGCGGGCGAAGGCATGGACACCCCCAAGGGCATGGAAGGCAAGACCTACTCCACATGGGAAAGCCCCACAGAGCTTGCAATGCTTGAAAAGATTGTCTCCGATGACGGCGGCGATTTCTCCAAGGTAAATCTCATCCCCAACGTCATCACAGACGAAGCAGGCGCTCTCCGCAATCACGACACAGACGCAATCTGGGTATTCTACGGTTGGGGTGCCATCAACGCAAAGCTCGTCGGCTTTGACTTTGATTTCATCAACTTTGCTGAGAAAGACGAAGTATTTGACTACTACACTCCCGTTCTCATTGCAAACAACGATTTCCTGAAAGACGATCCCGATACAGCAAAGGCATTCCTTGCTGCAACCAAGAAGGGTTATGAATTTGCTATCGAGAATCCCGAAGAAGCAGCAAAGATTCTCGTTGCAGGTGATACAACCGGTTCTCTCAACGACTCCCTCGAGCTTGTTACCGAAAGCCAGAAGTGGATTTCCGAACAGTATGTCGCTGATGCAGAAAGCTGGGGCGTTATCTCTCCCGAGCGTTGGGACGGCTTCTACGCATGGCTCTGGGACAACGGTCTTATCTCCGTTGAGCTTCCCGCCGGTACCGGCTATTCCAACGATTACCTGTCATAAGCATGGGCATCCTTCGTACTGAAAATATTTCCAAGAGCTTCGGCGAGAAAGCTGTTCTCGATAACATCTCCATTGAGCTTCACGAAGGCGAGATAGTATGTCTTCTCGGTGTCAGCGGAAGCGGTAAAACCACGCTGTTCAATATAATTTCAGGACTTCACACTCCCGATAGCGGTGCGGTTTTTCTGGACGACAAGGAGATAACCGGTGTGCCCGGCGAGATAAGCTATATGCTCCAGAAGGACCTTCTTCTTCCATACTACACCATACTCGACAATGTTTGTCTGCCTCTCGTAATAAAGAAGGGCATGAAAAAGAAGGACGCAAGAGCGCTTGCCTCTCCCCTGTTCGAGCAGTTCGGACTTGACGGAACACAAAAGCTTTATCCCGCTCAGCTTTCTGGCGGCATGAAGCAGAGAGCAGCATTTCTGCGCACCTATCTTTCATCACAGGGCGTTGCTCTGCTCGATGAGCCCTTCAGCGCACTTGACACCATAACAAAAAGCGCAATTCATGTATGGTATCTGAAGATTATGGAAGAAATAAAGCTGTCCACTCTGTTCGTAACACACGACATTGATGAAGCAATACTTCTTTCCGACAGGATCTATATTCTCTCCGAAACCCCGGGAAAAATCACAAATGAGTTCGTAATAGATTTCCCGAAGCCGAGGGGTACTGAATTCACTCTCACAAAGGAATTCATCGATTATAAGAAAGCAATAATCTCATCACTCGGCCAGATATAAATAGCAAAAAGGACACTTCAAAAGAAGTGTCCTTTTTCATGTATGATCAGTATTACTTGGTACCGAAGATACGGTCGCCTGCATCGCCCAGACCGGGAACGATGTAGCCGTGCTCGTTAAGGTGGTCATCCAGAGCTGCAACATAGATGTCAACATCGGGATGATCCTGCTGCATACGCTCAACGCCCTCGGGTGCGCCGATGATGGACATGAGCTTAATATGCTTTACGCCGTCGTCCTTAAGGAACTGGATAGCTGCGGAAGCAGAGCCGCCGGTTGCCAGCATGGGGTCAACAACGATAACGTCGCGCTCCTCGATATCGGGGGGCATCTTGTAGTAGTACTTTACGGGATCGAGTGTTTCGGGGTCACGGAACAGACCGATGTGGCCAACCTTTACGTTGGGCATCATGCTTACCATACCGTCAACCATGCCGAGGCCTGCACGAAGAATGGGAACGATAGCAAGCTTCTTGCCTGCGATACGCTTTACCTTTGCAGTTGCAACGGGGGTCTCGATTTCAACTTCCTCGAGAGGCAGATCGCGGGTTGCCTCATAGCACATAAGCATTGCGATTTCGCTTATGAGCTCGCGGAACTCCTTGACAGATGTGCCTGTTTCTCTCAGGATGGACAGCTTATGCAGTATAAGGGGATGGTCAAATACGCATACTTTGCTCATATTAATTCTCCAATCTATATTAATATTTTTGCGTTTTACGTATTATGTAAACTTAATTGCCGCTACTTAAATCATTAAGAGCTGTACAATGCCGACATTCAAGCTTTTTAAGCGCTTCAGCCGTTTTGAAAAACTCTTGCCTGTCTTTCGCGCTCTGCCTGAGAAAGGCGGAGGTATACGGGAAGCAGGTCATCGGCAGTGCCTGCCTCGTGCTCCTGTGCAGCCATACCGACGCCCCATGCGCTCTGATTGACAAGATTTCCCGGAACAACAAAGCATTCAATTCCCTGCTTGCTGAGGAAATCATAGCTTATCCTTGCGCCGTCGCCTACGAGGCATACGGGACAGTTTTTCTCCTTGAGCTCAGCGCACAGATCTTCAAGAGCTATTGCTCTGTCCTCGCAGAGTCTAATGGGCTTGCCGTCTGCAATTTCAAACAGCGCGTTGTAGACCTGTGAGCGGCGTGCATCCATCACGGGGCAGATAAGTCCGCCGCGGGATACGCCGTGCCATGCCATGGCTTCGAGCGTGGAAACTCCGATACATTTTTTCTCTCCTGCCCATGCAAGTCCCTTAACCGTGGAAACACCTATGCGTATTCCCGTAAATGAACCGGGACCGTGGGCAACGGCAATGAGGTCAACATCGGATATCTTTTTTTCGGTATTCTTAAGCATATCCTCAAGCATCGGAAGCAAGGTGCGGCTGTGTGTAAGTCCGCTGCACTGGTTATACTGTGCAATTAGCTCTTTGTCTTCGAGCAGAGCAACCGATGCGGCTTTTGCCGAGGATTCAATTGCGAGTATCAGCATTGTTTTCTGCCTTCCTGTACGCTTATCTTGCGGTCGGTATCCGAGAGCTTTTCAAAGCGAAGAACCGTTTCCGTACCGTCAAAGGCATCTTCAACATTTTCGCTCCATTCAACGGCGCAGACAGCTCCGCGGGCCAGATAGTCCTCCCAGCCGATATCAAAAAGCTCATCGGCGCTTGAAAGCCTGTACATGTCAAAATGTATGAGCTCTCTTTCGCCGCAGTATTCGTTAACAATGGTGAACGTGGGGCTTGATACGCGCGCCTTGAGTCCCATGCCTTTTGCAAGGCCGCGGACGAACGCGGTTTTGCCTGCGCCAAGGTCGCCGTACATGGCAAGAACCGTGCCCTTGCCGACTTCAGATGCAAATTCCTCGCCGATTTTTTCAGTTTCCTGTTCGCTGTGGCTGATAAAAGTCCGCATCTTCCCTCTCCGTTCACAATAATTTCATTTCTAAAAAAGGATTATACCATAATCTAAGCCGTTGCGTAAAGAGAAATTATATGTTAAAATACATTTTGCTTGTAAATTACTCAGCTTATAAGAAAGGACGGTGGAAATTATCAATACCAAAAAGTTTTCCGCCATGGTAAAAGATTTTACCAAACGCGCGGATATGTTTCTGCTCGTCACTTGTATCATAACAACTCTGGTAGGAATAGTAGCCATCCGCAGCGCTACGCTGTCTTTCGGCTCGAGTAAGTTTGTCATAGTACAGACCTTCTCGCTTTTCCTCGGCATAGGCGCATATGTGCTGTTCACATATATCGACCCCGACCTGATTGCCGATAAATGGGTATATCTCTGTGTTTTTAATGCGCTTATCATTCTTATACTCATCCCCTTCGGTCATGATGACGGCACGGGCAACAAAGCATGGCTGCGATTCGGCAGTATCGGTGTCCAGCCCTCCGAAATTGCAAAGATAATCTTTATCGTCCTCATGGCCAAGCACATGTCTTACCTTAAGGAAAAGCGCCAGATTAACGATTTCAAAGGTGTTTTTCAGCTTGCAGTACACTGGGGTGCTCTGTTCGTTCTGGTCGTCGGTGTTACTTCCGACCTCGGCAGTGCCCTTATCCTCTTCGCAATTTTCGCGGTAATGCTCATTGCCGTGGGAGTTGCATGGTATTGGATGGGGCTTGCGGCAGCGGTAATGGCGGCATTCATTCCCCTTGCATGGAACTTCGTTCTCCACGACTATCAGAAGCAGCGTATCATCGCGCCGTATGCTCCGGAAATCGTCGACCCCGACGGCAACGGCATTACATGGCAGACGGTGCAGAGTAAATCCGCCCTTGCTTCCGGCAGACTTACGGGCGTAGGCTATGGTGAAGGCATCAAAACCCAGTCCAGCGCATTGCCCGCAAAGCACACTGACTGTATCTTCGCTTCAATCGGCGAGGAAATGGGCATGATAGTCTGTATTCTCATTATCGTGCTTCTGCTCGTAATAATCATCCGTTGCTGTGTTGTAGGCATAAAATCCGGCAGCACCTTCGGTATGCTTATCTGCTTCGGCGTTGCCGCGGCACTTACATTCCAGACCTTTATCAATATCGGAATGTGCATCGGTATCACCCCCGTTATCGGTATTACTTTGCCCTTCATAAGCTACGGCGGCTCGTCAATCGTTACCTTGTTTGCCGCGGTCGGCTTGGTCTCGGGCGTTAAATACCGACCAAAGCCACAGCATTTTATGATACAGTACTAAAATGAAAAAGGAGTGAGCCATCCTCACTCCTTTTTGTTTGACATTTAAAATCCCATGGTTTAAAATACTTTCACATGCCTACGTAGCTCAGTTGGATAGAGCGACCGCCTCCTAAGCGGTAGGTCGGAGGTTCGAATCCTCTCGTGGGTGCCATTGAAAAAACCGAAACATCATTATTTAAAAAGATGTTTCGGTTTTTTATTTTTTAGTCATATAAGCTACGGCGATAAGTATACTGCGCTTTTGTAGTTCAGCTCAAGCAATATGCTTAGACTGAAACAGGATGGCGTTTTGCTTATTCTGCTATTGCTATGCTATCAACAGGTGTTGCAATTTGTCCCTTGATTAGGTTTAGAAGAGTAAATATAATTGAGGCGCAACGGAGGTAAAGTGAATGCCGATCTGTAATAAGCTTCAACACTTGCGACAACATGCGAATATAACTCAGTATGAACTCGCTGATAGGATATTTGTATCAAGGGAGCTCATTTCCAAATGGGAAACCGGAGAAAGACGACCTTCTTACAATTATCTCATTAAACTATCCGAGGTTTTCTCATGCGATGTCGAGAGCTTAATGGAAACAAACGAAGTGTTAGAAAAAGAATTAGCTTCTTGCTTTCCAGAAGGTTTTTTGTATAAAGAGCAAAGCATCGAATCATTTCTAAGTTCGTTTCTCAGAACGCTGCCGGAAAGAGACTGTAATATCTTTATTCGCAGATACTACTTTTTAGATGATTCAAATCAGATAGGGAAAATGTATGGTATTCAAGCCGGTTATGTAAGAATGATACTTACAAGGACGCGTAAAAAATTAAAGAAATATCTCACAGAGGTGGACTATGAAGAATAAGAACTATTTGTCTGCAATGGCCGGAATTGATGAAGATCTTATCGCTCGTTCCGAAAGGAAAAGTTCAGTAAATACCACATCAAAAAGGATAACATTTAAGAGAGTCTGGATACCCATAGCCGCCTGCCTTTTAGTTGCCGTCTTAGCGGTTGGTTTTTATACATCTGAGGTGACCGGCAACCCGGTTAAACCTATGATAATCAGCAATTACAATGGCGGATATTCAACCAGTTATATACCGCCCGAACCCGGAAAATACTATTGTTTTTACGATGTAGATAAAGCGAGGAAGGAAAACATCGATAAAAATGTTGATTATCTGCTTGCATTTGATCTATTCAAGGGCGGCGGCAATATATTAACAGAAAGCGAAAAAAACACTGAGCATCAGCGACTTATTGATGCAGGATACCGCCTTTATAAAACAACTTATTGGACATACGAGGGAGAAGGCGCAAAGGTCGAGCAGTCTGTTGTTGTGGGGTTATTTTCAGAAGAGGAACTCGCATCATTTAACGCTAATCCTGCCTATGGCTATGCGTTTCATTTTGTCCAGAACGGAGATGGATCAGCCATAACTGTTAATGAAGATAATTTACTAAGATAGACGGAATTAAAGGACTTTGCTTATGCGAAGTCCTTTTTATTTTAATAATGTGAACTTTTTGTGTTGTCTATTGACTTTAGCCGTGAATTAGCTGATAATTACTTATTATATATGTGGTAACTTGAAAGGACTATTTCAATGCTCAAACTAAAAGGTATTACTAAGGATTACGCTGTCGGCGATGAATCCGTTCACGCGCTCAAAGGCATAGACCTTGAGTTTCGCGAGAGCGAATTCGTTGCTATTCTCGGCCATTCCGGCTGCGGCAAGACAACGCTCCTTAATATAATCGGCGGTCTTGACGGCTATACGGACGGAGACCTTGTCATAAACGGAAAGTCAACAAAGGACTTCACCGACCGCGACTGGGACAGCTACCGAAACCATTCCATCGGTTTTGTTTTCCAGTCATATAACCTGATTCCCCACCAGACTGTTCTCTCAAACGTAGAGCTTGCGCTTACACTCTCGGGCGTTTCAAAGGCTGAGCGCCGCGAGCGTGCGGTCAAGGCTCTCGAGCAGGTGGGTCTGGGCGATCAGCTCACAAAGAAGCCCAATCAGATGTCAGGCGGTCAGATGCAGCGCGTTGCCATAGCCCGCGCACTTGTTAACGACCCCGACATTCTTCTTGCTGATGAGCCTACGGGTGCACTCGACTCGGAGACCAGCGTTCAGATAATGGACATTCTGAAGGAGATTTCCAAGGATAAGCTCATTATCATGGTAACGCACAACCCGGATCTTGCTGAGGAATACGCATCCCGTATCATCCGTCTCAAGGACGGTATTATCACTGCTGACAGC
>JAZLGD010000087.1:0-12526 GCA_045616105.1 Oscillospiraceae bacterium
CGAGGATGGGAGCGAATGCCTTGGTCAGAGTGTCGAGGATGAGGTACAGCGCGGTCTGTGCGCTGCGGCGCTTGAGACCCTTTTCCTCTTCACAATACAGTCTATCCTTGATAATGTCAAGGTAGAAGTTAGAAAGCTCAACAACGCAGAAATCGTTGATGAGGTGGGAGATTACGTGGAATTCGTATTCCTTGTATGCCGCCTCGATCTTCTCGATGAGAGCGTTCAGGCGGGTGATTGCCCACTTGTCCAGCTCTGCCATTTCCTCGGGCTTGACCATTTCATTGGGGTCGAAGCCTGCAAGGTTGCCCAGACAGTAACGGGCGGTGTTGCGGAACTTAAGGTAGTTCTGGCTCAGTGACTTGAAGATCTCCTTGGAGCAGCGGACATCGACGTGGTAATCTGCGGAGCCGGCCCACAGACGAACCATGTCTGCGCCGAACTCACTGATGAGCTCTTCGGGGTCAACGCCGTTGCCGAGGCTCTTGTGCATTGCCCTGCCTTCGCCGTCAACAGTCCAGCCGTGGGTCAGACATTCTTTATAGGGAGCGCCCATGCCAAGTGCGCCGACTGCAACGAGCAGAGAGGACTGGAACCAGCCGCGGTACTGGTCGCCGCCTTCGATGTACATGGTGGCGGGCCAGAAACCCTGATCGCGCTTCATTGCGCAGAAATGGGTGGAGCCGGAGTCAAACCAGCCGTCAAGAGTGTCGGTTTCCTTGGTGAAGTGGATACCGCCGCAGTGGGGGCACTTGAATGCCTTGGGCAGAAGTTCTTCTGCTTCCATCTCAAACCATGCGTTGGAGCCCTTTTCCTCAAAGACCTGAGCAACGGACTCGATGCTCTCGTCGGTGCAGACGGGCTTGCCGCAGTCGGAGCAGTAGAATACGGGAATGGGCAGACCCCAGCGGCGCTGACGGGAGATGCACCAGTCTGCACGCTCGCGGATCATGGAGCCCATGCGCTCCTGACCCCATGCGGGCATCCACTTGACATCGTCACACGCCTTGATAGCCTCATCTCTGAAGCCCTCAACGGAGCAGAACCACTGAGGAGTTGCGCGGAAGATGATGGGGTGCTTGCATCTCCAGCAATGGGGGTAGCTGTGGATGATATCTTCGGAAGCAAACAGGGAGCCTGCTTCTTTCATGTCGTTGAGAATGATGGGGTTGGATTCGTCGGTGGAAAGGCCTGCGTACTTGCCTGCGTAATCGGTGTGGCGGCCCTGATCGTCGACGGGAACTACCATGTCCATGCCGTATCTCTTGCAGGTCAGATAGTCGTCTGCGCCGAAGCCGGGAGCGGTGTGGACACAGCCGGTACCGGAGTCCATGGTTACATAGTCGGCAAGAAGCAGACGGGAGGTCTTGTCGATGAAGGGATGCTGAGCCAGCATGTTCTCGAAGAATGCGCCGTTGTGGGTTTCAACGATTTCGTATTCTTCAAAGCCGCCGATGCCCATGACCTTCTCGGTCAGTGCCTCTGCCATGATGTACATCTCGCCGTTGGGAGCCTTTACGATTGCGTAGCTCTCATCGGGATGCAGGGCAATAGCAAGGTTGCCGGGCAGAGTCCAGATGGTGGTTGTCCAGATGACGAAGAAGAGCTTGGAGTGGTCAAGATGACCCAGCTTGCCCAGATCGTCCTTCATGGGGAACTTAACATATACGGTGGTGCAGGGGTCGTCCTTGTACTCGATCTCTGCTTCAGCCAGAGCGGTCTCGTCGTGTGCGCACCAGTAAACGGGCTTGAGACCCTTGTAGATATGGCCGTTTTTATACATCATGCCGAAGACGCGGACTTCGTCAGCTTCAAAGCCCTTGTCCATGGTGCGGTAGGGATGCTCCCAGTCGCCGATAACGCCGAGGCGCTTGAAGCCGTCCATCTGGATACCGATGTACTTTTCGGCATAGTCGTGGCAGGCGCTGCGGAAGTCTGCGATGCTCATTTCCTTGTGGTTGAGCTTCTGCTCTTTGATGATGGCGGACTCGATGGGCATGCCGTGGTTATCCCAGCCGGGGATGTAGGGAGTGTAGTAGCCGCGCATTGCGTAGGAGCGGGTGATGAAGTCCTTGATAGCCTTGTTCAGAGCGTGACCCATGTGGATGTGGCCGTTGGAGAACGGAGGGCCGTCATGAAGATTGAACAGAGGCTTACCCTCGTTCTTCTTCAGCATTTCGTTATAGACATCAAGCTCCTGCCAGTGCTGGAGCATTTCGGGCTCGCGCTTGGGAAGACCTGCGCGCATGGGGAAATCTGTTTTGGGCAGATTCAGTGTTACATCGTATTTCTGTGCCATTTTTTATACTCCTTGTTTAATCTTTTTATCGGGGCAACCGGAAATAACCGGTTCAAAGAAACGCAAAAAAGCGTGCCGTCCTGCACGCCTTTTTGCCGAATATCGGTAAAGTTAGGTCAATCGAAAATCAGATGTCCTTGGAGAAGGAAAAGACCTGTGTGTTACCGGCTTCAAGCGGGTCAGGCTCTGCAACGGGTGCGGGGTCTATTTCAATGTTCTCCTCAGGTATTCGCTCGTTCATGTCGAGGTCGAGCTCTTCGCGGGAAGCGACGTTGATAGCCTCGAGGCGGTCGAGCTGCTGGCGGCACATGCTGAGAGCAGTGTCCAGGAACTTTGCGGTGCTGATCTTAGCTGCCTGAAGGCGTGCTTCTTCCTGGGCTACGCGCTCGTCGATGCTGCCGATGGTGGCTGCTGCCTGTGCGTCTGCTTCGTGTACGATAGCGGTTGCACGAGAGCGTGCGTCGCTCTCGATCTGAACGCTGAGCTTCTGTGCGGACAGCATAGCCATGTTCAGAGCGCTTTCGTTGTTGCGGTATTCTTCAATCTTGTCGACGAGGACCTTCATCTTTGCCTTCAGAGCGGCATTTTCCTTCTGGAGTGCGCCGATCTCGGAAGCAAGAGTATCCATAAAGTCGTCAACGCCGGCCATGTCATAGCCGTTAATGAGTGCTTTTTCGAATACCTTTTCACGGATTTCTTGAGGAGTTGTCATTATCTTATCCACCTTTCGATGTGTAGCTTTCTATATTTATTGTGAGTGCCCTATCAGAAATAAAGTCCGGAGCTTTCAAAATCCTCAACAGATTCGCCGACGAGGTCAACGCTTGCCGGAGTGAGAATGTAAGCCTGAGCGGAAACGCGCTTTATTTTGCCGTCAAGAGCATATGCAACGCCGGAGAGGAAGTCAATCAGACGGCGCTGAACATCCTTGCTTGCGTTTTCGACATTCATAAGAACAGCGCTCTTTTTACGAAGGCTGTCCGCTATGCCGGCTGCATCCTCAAAGGTCTGGGGATTTGCAAGAACCATCTTCGTCTTGTTGCGCTCTACTGTGGGAGCGGCGGCGGGGCGAACGGGTTCGCGGTCACGCTTTGAAAAAACGCCCTTTGAGGGAGCGGGTTTTTCGTATTCTTCGGAAGCACTGCTGCCTTCCTCAGGGAAATCGGAGAACTCGTCCTGCTCTTCATCTTCCATGAAATAACCGTCATCCTCATCGTAAGGACGGGTTATTTTTTTAAGCTCATCCAAAAATGCCATTGCAGTACCTCCGCAGTTATTTATGAACTCCGTAGTCACGGGCGCCGAATATTCCGGTGCCTACGCGGACGATGTTTGCGCCTTCGCTTATGGCGACTTCATAGTCCGAACTCATGCCCATAGATAGATAGTCCATAGAGACATTATCGTATTTTTTTGCTCCAATGTCAACAAAAAGCTGCTTCATTTGCGAAAAATAAGGCCTGTTTTCCTCTGCAAACCCGCAAATCGGGGGGATTGCCATAAGGCCTCGAACCCTGACAGAGCTGAAAATTCCCGATTTTTCCAGAACAGGCTCAAGCTCATCGGGCGAAAAACCGGATTTTGCCTCTTCCCCGCCGATGTTGACTTCAAGAAGAACATCCTGCACTATTCCGAGGCTTTCCGCCTTTCGGTTTATGAGCTCAAGAAGATCGAGGGAATCAACGGAATGGATAAGCGAAACCACGCCCACGACCTGCTTGACCTTGTTCTTCTGAAGGTGGCCGATGAAATGGAGAGGGCAGCCCTCGTATGCGCCCTGCGCGTTTTTCTCGCTAAGCTCCTGAACGCGGTTTTCGCCGCAGATATCAATACCTGCAGCCACAGCCTCGCGAACGCGGGAAGCGTCGTTCATTTTTGTAGCCGCGCAAAGAAGAATATCCTCGGGATTTCTGCCGCAGGAAATTGCGGCCGCGGCGATTTTGTTTTTTACGTCTTTAACATTTTCGGCAATATTCATAAATTATAACCCTGCTTTCAGCTTTCCGAAACGATTATCTCCATTCCCTCGCGCAGAGCACTGTCATCGCAGAGATAAAAGCTTCGGGATGTGTATATTATCTCAACCGTTATTTTTTCTTTGATTCCGGCTGAAAGAACATAGACGAAGGGACTGCCGTCGTCGTCGAAGTGCAAAGCCTCGCGTGGAACTTTTATTCCCTGACAGTCATCCAGCGAGATTTCGGCAGTGCAGCTTTTTCCCGTCGGAATGTAATCCGTGCAGCTTCGTATGATGAGAGTGACCCGGTTTTCGCCTATGCTGTAAACCTCGGCCTCGGTTTCGGGGCCTGAGGATATTTTCAGATTTAATTTCTGCCCCTTGCTTAACTGCTCTGCCTTTTCCGACTCAAAGGAAAAGTACCAGTTAACATCCGAGGCGATGGAATAGCCGCCGTCTGCGTTACGGGTAAAAATTCCCGCGCAGGGGGTGCAGATTATGCCGTCGGGCTTTTGCGCCTTTTCGGGCAAAGCCTGACCTTCAAGATACATGACAGCCAGCGCCCGCTCGGCTGCGCTGCCGTTTTTTATTGCTTCAACAGCTTCATCTTCGGAAGCGAATGTCTTTCTGCTCAGCTTGTAGTCGCAGAAGGCAAAATAATCCTCTGCGTTTTCTTCTCTGACAGCAACGGCGCTGCCGCCCGGGAGATATTCCCCCTCGGCGGCAAGAATGATATAGCCGCGGCTGTCTTCAATTACGGGGGTGAGCTCGCGATAGGCCTCTCCCTTAACGGAGAAGCTGTCGCTTATGCTCCGGTATTCCGCCGTTTCCGTGACCGTGCCGTCACCGGACTGCTGAAAAATGAGTGCCGCGGCGTACGCCCCGAATGCGAGAAACATAACCGCGGCAATAAGGCGGAGGTAGCTCTCAGACCGTTGCATCTGCCCGCTCCAGTTCGATGGGCTTGGGCGGTGTTATGGTGGATATGGCGTGTTTGTAGATAAGCTGCTGTTTGCCGTCGGAATCGAGAACGACGGTGAAGCCGTCAAAGGCCTTCAAAACGCCTTTCATCTGAAAACCGTTCATCAGGAAAACCGTGACGGTGGACTTGTCCCTGCGGACCTGATTTAAAAATGCGTCCTGTAAATTCTGTGTCTTCTGCATATTTTACACTCCAGTGTCTATGTATTCGCCGAAATATCGGCGTGGCTTAATCATAAGCCAAAGGAGTGCAAATATTCAGTCGAAAGTCGTCGGGCGGCTGAAAAATCTGGCGAAGATGACCAGCGAATCCAGAAAAGCCTTTCATTTCGCCTGAGCCATGTAAGCTGGCGCTTGGCATATCGGCGGCTTTCCTGCTTTATAAGGGCGATTGCCTCGTCCATGCCGAGCTCACCGCGGAAATATGCGGCAGGCTCCTTGTAGCCTATTGCCTGCATGGCGGTGCAGCTGTCGCTGAGACCCGCATCGAGAAGTGATTTTACCTCCTCGAAAAGTCCCTGACTGACCATTTCGTCAACGCGGCTGTCTATTCGCGCGTAAAGCTCCGCGCGGTCTTCGTAGTCTAACGCAATCATCGCTGCATCATATTTGGGCGGGATGCGCTTTGTTTCCTCGTCGTGCTGGGTGATGGTTTTTCCCGTGAGCCTGAATACCTCGATTGCGCGGACTATTCTGCGCTTGTCGGCAGGATGCAGTTTTGCCGCTCTGTCGGGGTCAAAGCTTCGGAGCGTTTCCAGCATTTTTTTGCCGCCTATGCGGTCGTATTCAGCTAAAAGCTCATCGCGAAGAGAATTATCCGACTCGTTTTCCGCAAAGTCGCGTCCCGCAATGAGAGAGTCGATATATAAATTGGTGCCGCCTGCTATGATAGGGACCTTCCCCCGTGAGAGAATGTCGCTTATGCAGGCATCCGCCTCCTGCACGTAACGGGCGACGGAGTAGCTTTCATCGGGCTCGGCAATATCGATCATGTGGTGCGGAACTCCGCACTTTTCGTCTTCCGTGACCTTTGCCGTTCCGATATTCATGCGGCGGTACAGCTGCATTGAATCGGCGGATACTATCTCGCCGTTAAATTCCTTTGCCAGCTCCACTGAAAGCCGGGTCTTGCCCGTGGCGGTAGGGCCTGTTATGACAATGATTTTAGGACTCATGGCTTAAACAATCCTGCTGAAAAATTTGTCCAGCTCTTTCTTGGTAAGGGAAACGGAAACGGGCCTGCCGTGGGGGCAGTATTGGACCTCGCCTGCGCAGACGGCTTTCGCTATGCGCTCAAGCTCTGCTCTGTCGGGGCTGCGGCCTGCCTTGATTGCGGCCTTGCAGGCGACGGTGTGCAGAATTTCGTCGCGGGCATTTTCGGGACTTAAGTCCTTTCCCTTGCGGAGCTTTTCGCAGATTTCCTCAATGGCGGCTGCTGCTTCGCCGATGTCTATATCATCGGGGATGGCGCGCAGAGCGTAATCCCGCTCACCGTAGGGCTCGATTTCAAAGCCCAGCTCGGCAAGAGTTTCGCCGTTGTTTTCGATGAGCTCCGCGTCCGCCGTGTCGGGTCGGATTATAACGGGGTCGATGAGTGACTGGGACATGATCTGCCTTGACTGGGTTTTGAGTCTGTCAAAAATCATGCGCTCGTGGGCGGCGTGCTTGTCTATGAGAAGAAGCTCGTCATCCTTTTCCAGAAGAATGTAGGTATTCAAGGCCTCACCGATGATTTTAGGCGCTTTATCGGGGATCTTTTCAACACTTTCAACCGCTTTTTCAACATTTTTTCCTGAATTTACAAAGATTTTCTCCTCTTGTTTGTACACAGGCTCGGTTTTGTAAAAAGAAACGGGCTCCTTAACGACTGCAGATGCCGGAAAATCCTGCTCCCTGCGGGGAACGGATATCTTTTCCTGTTGCTTTGAATAATCGCGGTAGCTTTCCGCAGTCATGGTTTTGAAAAAGTCGGGCTTGGGCTTAGGCTCGGCAACCGCCTTTTTGGTGCTCTCGGAGAGTTTTATCTCAACCGGCTTTTCCTCGCCCTCGAGGGTGGCCTTGACGGTCTGATAAACCATATCGAAAACCTTTTTCTCGTCGGAGAACTTGACCTCGGTTTTGGCGGGGTGGACATTAACGTCAACCGCGCCCTTGCTCAGCTCGAGGAATATAACGCATGCGGGGAAACGCCCTGTCAGCAGTGTGTTTCTGTAAGCCTGCTCCACGGCGGCCTGCAGAAGAGCGGATTTAATAAATCTGCCGTTGCAGAAAAAATACTGCTGGCTGCGGCTGCCTCTGCCGGCGGAGGGAGATGATACAAAACCACGGACGCTTACGCTGTCGTCGCTGCCGTTTACGGCAAGCAGCGAGTTTGCAAGCTCGCGGCCTAAAAGAGAATAGACTGCGGAGTCATCTCTGCCGTCGCCGGGGGTGAAAAACTCCTCGTCTCCGTCACGGGTGCAGCGGACGGATACCTCGGGTCTGCCCAGCGCGCAGCGAAGCGCCGCGGCAAGACAGGCCGATGCCTCGGCACGGTCGGACTTTAAAAACTTAAGTCTTGCGGGAGTGTTATAGAAAATATCGCGAATGGTGATGCTCGTACCCTCGGGACAGCCGCAGGGGAGCATTTCCTTGATGTCACCGGCTTCGATGATAATCCTTGTGCCCTCGTCGGCACCCTTTTCGCGGGTGATAAGCTCGATGCGGGATACGGCGCTTATTGCTGCGAGAGCTTCGCCTCGGAAGCCCATTGTGCATATGGCCTCAAGGCCGCGCTCGTCCTTGAGCTTGCTTGTTGCATGGCGCATGAACGCAATGCCCGCATCCTCGGGACTCATGCCGCAGCCGTCGTCGGTAACGCGTATATATGTGGAGCCGCCGTCGCGGAAATCAACGGTGACTTTTTTCGCGCCTGCGTCAAAGGAGTTTTCCATAAGCTCCTTTATGACGGAAGCAGGACGCTCCACAACCTCGCCTGCGGCGATCATATCCGCAAGCAGGGGAGAAAGTATGTTTATTCTTGTCATGGGAAACCTCCATGAAGTGAAATTAATATATTATACATTATTTAAGTTGAAAGTTCCAGTAGTTTTGTGATATTATAAAGTGTAATTCTATGTACACATAAGGAAAAAGAAAATGGCATACGAAAGAAAAGAAATCAGCATTGAAGATATAAGACATCAGGAGGCCATATGCGCCGAGCTTTTTGAGGAAGTCACCGCAGACGGCGCGCGTCCTCTGGCTATGGTGGATACCTACGGCTGCCAGCAGAACGAGGCCGATTCCGAGAAGATCCGCGGCTATCTTGCCGAGATGGGATACGGCTTTACTCAGGACGAATTTCAGGCGGACGTTATCGTTGTAAATACCTGCGCCGTACGCGAGCACGCGGAAATGCGCGTTTTAGGCAACGTGGGTCAGATGAACCACAGCAAAAAGGCACATCCCGGACAGATAATCGCCGTCTGCGGATGCATGGTTCAGCAGGAGCACATGGCGGAGAAGATAAAGCGCTCCTACCCCATAGTCGACCTTGTTTTCGGACCCCATGAGCTTTGGCGCTTCCCCGAGCTTTTCAGAAAAGCAAAGCACGGCAAGAAGCGTGTTTTCGCAACGGAAAAGAGCGACGGAACAGTTGCCGAGGGCATGCCCTTAAAGCGTGACGGAAAAGTCAAGGCATGGCTTTCAATCATGTACGGCTGCAATAACTTCTGCACTTACTGCATAGTGCCCTACGTCCGCGGCAGAGAGAGAAGCCGCAAGCCCGAGGACATCGTTGCCGAGGCGAAAGAGCTTGTGGCTGCCGGCTATAAGGATATAACCCTTCTCGGCCAGAATGTAAACTCCTACGGCAAGGATCTGGGAACGGGCGTTGACTTTGCAGATCTTATCCGCATGATAAACGATATACCCGGTGAGTTCATCATCCGTTTTATGACAAGCCATCCCAAGGACGCTACGGAAAAGCTGTTCAAAACTATGGCAGAGTGCGAAAAGTGCGCACATCAGCTTCATCTTCCCGTACAGTCGGGAAATGACCGCGTGCTTAAGGCAATGAACCGCCACTACGACAGCGCGAAGTATCTTAATCAGGTTGAGCTTGCAAGAAGCTATATGCCCGACCTTGTTATCACAACAGATATAATCGTCGGCTTCCCCGGCGAAACTGACGAAGAGTTTGAGGATACGGTCAAGCTTTGCGAAAAGGTGCGTTACGACGCAATGTTCACCTTTATCTACTCCAAGCGCGTGGGCACTCCCGCGGCGGAAATGCCCGATGCGGCAACAAGAGAGGATAAGCAGGTGCGCTTTGATAAGCTTCTGGATTGCGCAAACAGAATTTCCGGCGAAAAGCACGCAGAGTATGAGGGCAAAACCGTCCGCGTTCTTGTTGACGGCGAAACAGGCAAGCCCGAATACAATCTTTCCTCACGCACAAACGGCGGCCGCCTTGTTCATCTCAAGGGCGACTCCGCACTGATAGGCAAATTTACGGACGTTAAAATCACAAGCTCAAATACATGGGCGCTGTACGGTGAGGTAGTATAATGGCAGAAAAGAAAGAAAAGAAGTATCTGGTAACCCGCAGCCTGAGAATGCCTTCAAAATGGATGAAGGGCTTCTTCTTCTGCGGTGTACTCATGGCATCGGCTGCTGTTGTAATGGCACTGATTTGTCTGATAACAGGCACAAAGAGCATGCTGGGCATAGCGGCAATTCTTGCCCTGCTGTCCGCAATATGGATCTTCATGGTTTATTTCAACTCCGCCAATAACTACGGTGTTTCCATGATTTCCTTTAACGAAAACCACATAAAGTTTTACTACTACAAGGAAGAGTATAAGCTGGCGTGGGAAAAAGTCGTCAGCGCGGGTATCGAAAAGACCCGCCTTGCCTATTGGGTATATCTATCCGACCACGAGCTTTCCGCAGATGAAAAGCGCGAGTTTCCCGAGCATGTCAGGGACGGCGTAATGTATTACGGCTATGAGAAGAATGCGTGGGACGAAATGATGAAGTTTGCTCCCGAGGCCGTAAAAGAAAAGCTTGAGGCGGCAATCGCAAAGACAAAAATCAAAAGATAAAATAAGAAGCGAGGATGTGCGCCATGGCTGAGCTCACACCAATGAAAAGACAATATAACGAAATAAAACAGCAGCATCAGGACTGTCTGCTGTTTTTCCGTCTGGGCGACTTTTATGAGATGTTCGACGACGATGCGAAGGTGGCATCGAAGGAGCTTGACTTAGCTCTCACCACCCGCGACAGAAATGTGGAAGATCCCGAGCTTCGCACTCCCATGTGCGGCGTCCCCTATCACAGCGCCCAGACCTATATCGCGCGCCTTATCGCCAAGGGTTATAAGGTCGCAATCTGCGAGCAGATCGAAGATCCCGCAACTGCAAAGGGTCTGGTAAAGCGCGATGTCATCCGCATCATAACCCCCGGCACGGTAACTGATGTTTCCATGCTGGAGGAGGGCAGGAGCAACTATCTCGGCTCTGTTTATATCGAGGGCGGCACAGGTGGTGTCGCATTCTGCGATATATCCACGGGTGAGTTCTGCGCCGCAGCTTTTTCCAAGGATGTTGTGAGCCATGTGCTCAATGAGCTGACCCGATTTTCGCCCCGCGAGGCGGTGCTCAATGTGGGCGCGGCAAAGCATGACGAAATCGGCGAATTTCTCACCAAGCGCCTCGGCTGTATGATAGAGCTGGGCGGCGAGGATTTTGAGTTCATGCCCTCCGCGGCAAGAGTCTGTGAGAGATTTAATTTCTCGGATATTGACGGAGCGGGTCTTGGAGATATGCCGGCGGCGGTCTGCGCGGCAGGTGCGCTTCTTGCATACATAGAGGAAACTCAAAAATTCGATCTTTCCCACATAAGAACACTTGACCTGTTCAGCGGCGAGAGATACATGGAAATGGACTGGGCGACACGCCGCAGCCTTGAGCTTACGGAATCACTCCGAAGCGGAGAAAAGAAAGGCTCCCTGCTCTGGGTGCTGGACAAGACAAAGACGCCCATGGGCGGCAGACTTCTGCGCTCCTGGGTTGAAAGGCCCCTGCTTTCCCCTATTGCGATCAAGCGCCGTCTTTCCGCTGTTGACGAATTGTTCAAAGACAATGTGCGCCGCGGCGAGATAACGGAAACCCTGCGCGGCATAAGCGATATGCAAAGGCTTATAGGCCGCATCGTCTACGGCACGGCAAACGGCCGCGACCTTGCAAGCCTTGCCGACTGCGCGAGGGCTTTGCCTCAGCTTACACAGCTCCTTTCGGGCTTCAAGAGCGCGGCACTCCGCGAGATTGCATCCATGGATACCCTCGATGCAATCAAGGACCGCATTGACCGCGCGATATGCGACGATCCTCCCTTCTCCGTGCGCGAGGGCGGCATACTCCGTCAGGGATATTCCGAGGAGGTCGACAGACTCCGCAATATCCGTGATAACGGCTCTGCCGCCGTTGCCGAGCTTGAAAAGCGTGAGCGGGAGAGAACGGGCATCAAGAAGCTGAAGGTCGGTTACAATAAGGTTTTCGGCTACTTCATTGATGTTCCCAAATCCGCAGGCGAGGTCAATATCCCCGAGGACTATATAAGAAAACAGACCCTTGTTTCCAACGAGAGATATTTTACTCAGGAGCTCAAGGAGCTTGAAAACACCCTGCTGACCGCAAATGACAGAATCAAAGAGCTTGAATACAGGTTCTTCACCGAGCTTTGCGAAGCTATCGCGCAGCAGGTCGAGGAGATTCAGAAGAGCGCGGAAAAGGTTGCGCAGCTTGATGCCTTCTGTTCTCTTGCCGAGGTTGCGGTCAGAAACAACTACTGCATGCCCGAGATTGACGCATCGGGCGAGCTCATGATCCGCGAGGGCAGACATCCTGTCGTCGAGCAGGCGATGAAGGATATAATGTTCGTGCCCAACGACACCGTACTCAACTGCGAGGGCAACCGCGTAGCTATCGTAACGGGCCCCAACATGGCAGGTAAATCCACCTATATGCGCCAGACCGCGCTTATAGTTCTCATGGCGCAGATGGGCTCCTTTGTTCCCGCGAAGAGCGCTGTTATCGGCGTTATTGACCGTGTGTTCACGCGAATAGGCGCATCCGATGACCTTGCGGCAGGTCAGTCCACATTTATGCTGGAAATGAGCGAGAGGGCAAACATTCTGCAGTACGCTACGGGCAAATCCCTGCTCATCCTCGATGAGATAGGGCGTGGCACCTCCACCTATGACGGCATGGCCATTGCCCGCGCTGTTCTGGAATACTGCGCGG
>JAZLGD010000088.1:0-5980 GCA_045616105.1 Oscillospiraceae bacterium
ATAGCCGCCATGGCGGTTGCCGACTCCGTTTGTCGCCTTGTGCCGGGAGTGCTTTCCGATGAGGAGTGCTTCACGGGCGGGAGTCATTGGGACGGACTTCTTGAATATCCCCAGTATACACGGCCCGATGTCTGGGAGGGCAGAGCAGTGCCCGAGGTCTTGCTGAACGGCGACCACGCAAAGGTGGACGAATGGCGCAGACAGAAAAGCTTTGAACGCACCATGGACAAGCGCCCCGATATGTTTGAGAAGTTCGAGCTGAGCGATAAAAAGGATATTGCCCTTGTGGAAAAAATCAGGAAAGAGCGCAGCCGCTTAAAGCTTACAGAGCCCGTAACATACCGTCAGGCAACTGCCGATGATATAGAAAGCATTATGCTCATTGTCCGTCAGGCGAAGAACTATCTCCGCAAGAACAGAGTTGACCAATGGCAGGGAGAATACCCCACCGAAGCGGACTTCATGAAAGCAATCGAAAACGGCGAATGCTACTGCGCAGTTTACGCAAACAGAGTTGCAGGCTTGTTCTGCGTAACCGATACGCCCGAAGCCTGCTATGATGAAATTACCGACGGCAAATGGCGTTATGACGGCAAATACTGCACGGTACACCGCACGGCAGTTGAAGCATCCTTCCGCGGAACGGGTATATCCGATATGATATTCGGCTTCTGCGATGAAATTGCAAGAGAAAAGGGTGCTGAGTCAATACGCGTAGATACCCACCGAAAGAATAAAGCGATGCACCTTTTGCTGAAGCGCGCAGGCTATACCTACAGAGGTAATGTACTTGTACAATCCGAGCCGGGCCACGATCCCGCAAGACACGCATTTGAGAAGAAGCTATGAGATTAACTGATATTAACGATATAAAAGCGCTATTGGCGCGCCACGGATTCCGCTTTTCAAAATCCATGGGGCAGAACTTCCTGACAGCCTCATGGGTGCCTGAGCAGATTGCCGATTATTCCAATCTCGATGAGAATACCGGTGTCCTCGAGGTCGGCCCGGGCATAGGATGCCTTACCGAGCAGTTATCCATGCAGGCAGGTAAGGTAGTTGCCGTTGAGCTTGATAAGGCGTTGAAGCCCGTTTTAAAGGAAACCCTTGCCGAGCGGGATAATGTTGAGATAGTTTTCGGCGATGTGCTGAAGCTTGATATAAAAGAGCTTGTATCCGAAAAGCTCTCGGGTCTGCGTCCCGTTGTGTGCGCAAACCTGCCGTATAACGTGACGTCGCCGCTGATTACCGCATTTTTGGAAGCAGGCTGTTTTGATACCGTTACGGTTATGATTCAGCGCGAGGTTGCAAAGCGTATCTGCGCAAAGCATAATACTGCAGATTACGGTGCATTCACCGTGCTTGTGAATTGGTATGCCGATGCCGAGATACTCTTTGATGTACCTCCGTCCTGCTTTATACCTCAGCCGAAGGTCACATCAAGCGTAATAATGCTTAAGATGAGGGAAAAGCCGCCCGTTGAGGTCAAGGATAAGGACATTTTCTTCCGGGTAGTCCGTGCAGCATTCGGCATGCGCCGCAAAACTCTGCTAAATGCTTTGAGCGCATATTTCGGAGAACTCACAAAGCAGGATATTGAAAATGTACTTGAATCCTGCGAACTTGACCTGAAAATAAGGGGCGAAGCCCTGAAAATTAGTGAATTTGCACAAATAGCAGACGGAATATTTAATAAACTGAGTGCAATTTCGTCAAACTAATGTATTGAAATAATGTATAAATAAATGCTAAAATTTATTTATACATTATTGGTAAAATGTAAAATTAACCGATAATGTTCAGACTCGATATAATAAGAAGCGCAAACATTGGGAATAATGTCAGTCAAAAAAGTACCTCCGGTACGATAAGCGGAGTTATCGGTTTTGCAATTGCGTAGCTTCCTTTCTGCCGGAATAGAAAGGAAGTTTTTTTATGGCCGGTAAATATGTTTACAAATTCTCAGAGGGCAACGCAAATATGCGTGAGCTTCTTGGCGGCAAGGGTGCAAACCTTGCAGAGATGACAGGTCTGGGTATGCCTGTTCCCGAGGGCTTTACCGTTACAACGGAAGCCTGCACGCGCTATTACGATGACGGACGTATGCTTTCCGAAGACATTCTTGACGAGATTATGGACAATGTCCGTGAGCTGGAGGGGCAGACAGGGCTTAAGTTCGGCGACCCGAAGAGCCCGCTGCTCGTATCCGTCCGCTCAGGTGCAAGAGCATCCATGCCGGGTATGATGGACACGATCCTGAACCTTGGCATTAATGATGCTGTTGCGGAAACTCTGGCACAGGCATCAGGCAATCCCCGTTGGGCATATGACAGCTATCGCAGATTTATCCAGATGTATTCCGATGTTGTCATGGAGCTTCCTCATCAGAAGTTCGAGGAGATCCTTTCTGCACAGCGTGCAAGCTCCGGCGTGACACTTGATTCCGAGCTTACCGCAGATGATCTTAAGGAAGTTGTAAAGCAGTACAAGGAATATTACTTCTCCCGCATGGGCAGAGAATTCCCACAGGACCCCATTGAGCAGCTTACCGAATCCGTCAAGGCTGTTTTTCGCAGCTGGGATAATCCCCGAGCAAACTACTATCGCCGCATGAACGATATTCCATATAGCTGGGGTACCGCGGTAAACGTTATGCGCATGGCGTTCGGCAATATGGGCGATGATTCTGGTACAGGTGTTGCATTCACCCGTGATCCTGCAACGGGCGAGAAGAAGCTCTACGGCGAGTTCCTTATGAACGCACAGGGGGAGGACGTTGTTGCAGGCATACGTACTCCTCAGAGCATAGAAGAGCTGGCGAAGGTTATGCCGGATGTTTACGAGCAGTTTGTTGAAATCTCTTCAACTTTGGAGAAGCACTATAAGGATATGCAGGATATGGAGTTTACCGTTGAGCACGGCAAGCTTTATATGCTCCAGACACGTAACGGCAAGCGCACCGCTCAGGCGGCAATGAAGGTTGCTGTTGATATGGTTGAAGAAGGTGTCTGTACCAAGGAAGAAGCAATAATGAAGCTGGACCCGAAGCAGCTTGATTCACTGCTGCACCCGGGCTTTGATAAGAAAGCTATTGCAGAAGCAAAGGCGGTTGCAGAAGGGCTTCCCGCGTCTCCGGGTGCCGCCTGCGGCAGAGTATGCTTCACCGCTGCAGAAGCCATTGAAAAGTCCAAGGAAGGCCCTGTGCTTCTTGTCCGCAACGAAACCAGCGCAGAGGATGTTGAGGGTATGTCCGCAGCAGAGGGCATCCTCACCGCACACGGCGGCCGCACCAGCCACGCAGCTGTTGTGGCGCGTCAGATAGGCACCTGCTGTGTCGCAGGCTGCAGTGAGCTGCGCATATTTGAGGATAAGGGATACTTTAAGGTAAATACAATAAAAGTTAAGCAGGGCGACTGGGTGTCCATCGACGGCAGTACAGGTAAGGTGTATATCGGCAAGATACCCACCGCGCCGGCAGAGATTGCAGACCAGTTCGCAACCGTAATGGGTTGGGCTGACGAGATACGCAAGCTGGGAGTCCGAGCAAATGCTGATACTCCCAAGGACGCACAGACCGCACTTGATTTCGGCGCGGAAGGCATTGGTCTTACCCGCACCGAGCACATGTTCTTCGAGGCAGACCGTATCAAGGCAATGCGTGAGATGATTCTCGCCAGCGATGAGCGCCATCGCCGAGAGGCTCTTGCAAAGCTCCTGCCCATGCAGAGAAGTGATTTTGAAGGCATTTTCCGTGTCATGGGCGGCAGACCCGTAACCGTGCGCCTGCTTGATCCGCCCCTCCATGAGTTCCTGCCTGCGGGTGAAGCAGAGCAGAAAGAGCTTGCGGATGATATGGGCATCTCTATCACAGACCTCAGAGCGACCATCCGTGCAATGCACGAGGTTAACCCCATGATGGGTCTGCGCGGCTGCCGCTTGCCGATCATGTATCCCGAGATTGCGGAAATGCAGACTCAGGCAATCATCGAGGCGGCAATCAATGTCCACAAGGAAACAGGCGAGCCCGTTGCACCCGAAATCATGGTGCCTCTGGTGTCATCCGGCGGCGAGATTCGCTATCTGAAGAAGCTCATCCAGAATACCGCAGACCTCATCATCCGCAGAGCGGGAGTTCCGCTATCTTATAAGGTCGGTACCATGATAGAGATTCCCCGTGCCGCAATGAGCGCAGACCGCATTGCAGTTGAAGCCGAGTTCTTCTCCTTCGGCACAAACGACCTGACGCAGATGGCATTTGGACTTTCCCGTGATGACTCCGGTAAGTTCCTGCCCAAGTATCTTGATAAGATAATTCTCGAGAACGACCCCTTTGAGCACTTTGACGAAATGGGTACGGGCCGTCTTGTCGAAACCGCAGTCAAGCTCGGACGGAATACACGTCCCGACATTAAGCTCGGTGTCTGCGGCGAACACGGCGGTGACCCCGCATCCATCGACTTCTTCCACCGCAAGGGACTCGACTATGTATCCTGCAGCCCCTACCGTGTTCCCATAGCCCGCCTTGCCGCTGCGCAGGCAGCCTTGAAAAATAAGCATTAACCAGCAACTTAATATAATCAAAAAGCCCCCGAAAAACGGGGGCTTTAATAATGAATTTTTTGCAAACATTGCGAAAAGCGGATTGGAAAAATCTATTTAGCATTTATAATGTAAGCATCCGCAATGAAAGGAAAACATATTATGAAAAGATTTATAGCTTTGCTTTTATGCTTTGTCCTTGTTTTTGCTCTCTGCGCCTGCGCAAAGGAGCAGACAAATGAGCCGGAGGAGACTGAATTTATCGCAGAAAACACAGAGCCGACGGTAAGCAATGAGCCCGAAGCCGGAACGGCGTGTATTGTAAACCCCTGTACAGAATATGATTCCCTCGATGAGATAAACGATGTTGTGGGCGGAAACCTTGTACGTCCCGCCGTGATGGGCGTCGGAGATAAGTCTTACACGGTAATCGACAGCGGCGATTGCAAGATCGCAGAATACCGGTTCAATGTAGCAGGCTTCGACTATGTTTTTCGCTGTGCCAATGAAACCAAGGATATCTCCGGCGTATACATGGGCAGAGAGGGAACTGCGTTTGCCGACGGTACAACTGACGAGATGCAGATTAACTGCGGCAGCGAGTATAAATGCGCACGCTGGTTTAACGGCGATATGCAGTATGTTCTGACTCTTGCCGATGCAGAAAATGCAATGTCTCAGGATATCTTTGAAAGCATAGCATCCGAGCTTATGGGCATAAGCTCAGCTGAGCTTTGATAATTATTAAATAAGAGTTGAATTTTTGCAGTACTGATAGTATATTACTTTTGTGACACTACTTTTTAAATATGAGTGAGGTATAGGAAAAATGGCAAAGGTAGATTTGACGGCTTACGGTATATCCGGCGTTAAAGAGATAGTATACAACCCTTCCTATGAATTCCTCTTTGAGGAAGAGATGAAGCCCGAGCTTGAGGGCTTTGACAAGGGTCAGATGACCGAGCTTCAGGCCGTCAACGTTATGACCGGTGTTTATACCGGCCGTTCACCTAAGGATAAATTCATCGTCATGGACGAAAACTCAAAGGACACCGTATGGTGGACCTCTCCCGAGTATCCCAACGATAACCACCCCGCATCCGAGGAAACATGGAAAGCGGTAAAGGACATTGCGGTAAATGCTCTTTCCGATAAGCGCCTGTTCGTTGTTGACGCATTCTGCGGCGCAAACCCCGACACACGCATGGCAATCCGCTTTATCATGGAAGTTGCATGGCAGGCACATTTTGTCCGCAATATGTTTATTAAGCCCACTGCAGAGGAAGAGGCAAACTTCGAGCCCGATTTCGTTGTTTACACTGCACCCAAGGCAAAGGTTGAAAACTACAAGGAGCTGGGTCTCAACTCCGAGACAGCAGTTGTCTTCAATATTTCCAGCCGTGAGCAGGTTATCCTCAACACATGGTACGGCGGCGAGATG
>JAZLGD010000089.1:0-3404 GCA_045616105.1 Oscillospiraceae bacterium
CTTTTATTCTTCCCACGATCTGGCTCTCTCAACAGCCTTGAGCCAGCCTGCGTAGAATTTATCTCTTGTTGCTTTATCCATTTTCGGAACAAAGACCTTGTCAACCTCGCGGTTTTCCTCGATTTCGTCAAAATTATCCCACAGACCTACCGCGAGACCTGCAAGATACGCTGCACCGAGAGCCGTCGTTTCAACGGTCTTGGGTCTGTTGACGTAGGTGCCTATCATATCGCTCTGAATCTGCATCATAATATCGCTGACGCTTGCGCCGCCGTCAACACGAAGCTCAGCAAGCTCAATGCCGCTGTCCTCAGCCATAGCGACAAGCAAATCCTTCATCTGAAGTGTGATTGCCTCAAGCACCGCTCTTGCGATATGAGCCTTGTTTACGCCGCGGGTAAGACCGACAATACAGCCTCTCGCGTACATATCCCAGTAAGGCGCGCCGAGGCCCGTAAACGCGGGAACGATATAAATTCCGTTGGCGTCGGGAACACTTTCGGCAAGGATATCGCATTCTCTCGCCTCGCCTATAAGCTGAAGCTCGTCGCGCAGCCATTTGATAACCGAGCCTGCGTTGAACGCACTTCCCTCAATTGAATATGTTGTCTTGCCGTTAATGCTCCACGCAACGCCTGTGAGCAGATTGCATTTTGATTTTACTCTTTCCTCGCCCGTGTTCATAAGGAGGAAGCAGCCTGTGCCGTATGTATTCTTCGCCTGACCCGGCTTGAAGCACGCCTGACCGAAAAGAGCGGAGGGCTGGTCGCCGATAGCTCCGCAGATGGGAACACCTGCAAGGCTGCTGAGACCCGCCGCCATATCAGCGTCAATATAGCCGTAAATCTCACTTGAAGTAACAGGCTTCGGGAGCATGCACATGGGAACACCCAGCTTTTCGCAGAGATATTCGTCCCAGCAGAGCTTATCAACATCAAAGAGCATTGTTCTTGAAGCGTTGGAATAATCCGTAACGTGCACCTTGCCGCCTGTGAGATTCCATATAAGCCACGTTTCAACCGTGCCGAAAAGGAGCTTGCCTGCCTCGGCCTTTTCTCTTGCGCCCTCAACGTTGTCAAGAATCCATTTTATCTTCGTGCCCGAAAAATAAGCGTCTATGAGAAGACCCGTATGCTCACGGACGTACTCGTCGAGTCCCTGAGCCTTCAGCTCCTCGCAGATATCCGCCGTTCTTCTGCACTGCCATACAATCGCGTTGTATACGGGAAGTCCCGTTTCCTTATCCCACACAATAGTGGTTTCGCGCTGATTTGTGATGCCGATACCCTTAATCTCTTTAGGGTCAAATTTGCCGCTGCCCAGCACCATGGACATTGACTGAATCTGACTGCCGAGGATTTCCATGGGGTCGTGCTCAACCCAGCCTGATTTGGGATAAATCTGAGTGAATTCATTCTGAGCCTTGGCAATAATGTTGCCCTGTTTATCAAAAACTATCGTTCTGGAGCTTGTTGTGCCCTGATCGAGTGCCATTACGTACATAAAGAATCCTCCCTGAATATATGATTAGTATAATGTTAGTATATTTCGGAGTAAAAGTCAATAAAAAACGGGGTACACATCAGCGTACCCCGAAAAAATGTTAAAATTTTATTTGTATTATCAATACCACAGGAAACCGAAGAGAAGAATCCATATGAGCCACTGACCGAATGAGAACTTAACGTTGATTGTCCTAGTATCTTTTACTATATTGCCAGCTTCATCTGTAACCGTGCAGGTAATCTTTGCTGTGCCCTTATGATTTGTGGTGATGTTGCCGTTCTGGTCAACAGTAACAATCTTCGGGTCGGAGGTTTCGTATTTTACAGTGTACTTAATGTCGCCTTCTGTTTTGATTTCAGGCTTAATAGTAACGGATTTCTTATATTTAACCTCAACATTATCGATTGAAACAGAAACCACTCTGCCCTCAAGCTTCGGAACAACTTCTATTCTGATAATCTCTCCGCATTCCTTGCAGTAAAGAGTCTTTTCGCCTTCTGCAGTATACGTTGCAGGTTTGGTAACTTTCCATTCGCCGTCAATATGTCCTTTTGCATCAACATAATCTGCAACATAGCTGTCACCGCAGGAGCATGTGTATGTCGTATAGCCTTTTTCCGTGCAGGTCGGCGCTGTAACATCAGATTCATAATCATGACCGAGAACGCCGATTTCTTCTGTTTCATATGCTTCACATCTGGAACAGTATCTTGTCTTCTCACCTTTTTCAGTATGAGTTGCGTCTTTTGTGATGGTCCATTCGCCAAAATCATGTCCAAGAGTTTTCACTATGTTCCCCGACTCTTTAAGTGTCATACAAGGAAGTATTTTGTCACCGGTATATCCATCTTCTGTGCAGGTTGCTTCTTTTTGATTTATTATTGTATAGTAATCATCTTGATTAAGAGGAATAAACTCGATTTTATTGTTTTTTGCAAATTTTTCAGCATCAGAGCCCTCATGACCATGTATTATAGCCCCTTGAGGAATAGCGTTAGATGCAATTTCAACATCATCACCGTAAAAATAAATATCACATGCTCTTAATGCTCGCTCACTTATTTTTTTAACAGTTGTTGGAATATAGATTTTTTTTATGTTTTTATTTGATTGATGAGCTATACCTTCAGTATTAAACGCATATGAACCAATACTACTGATTCCCTCAGCTATCCATACAAGTCTAACTAAAGGGCCTAAATATGTACTGTTGATGCAACCAGTCCAAGGAGCTGCTCCACCGGAACCATAATTGGGAATAAAGCTTCCTTCTATTTTTAAAATCCCCAATTTTTCATTCAACTTCATATCGCCACAACGTTTTGTAACATCGCCATCATACATTTCCATACCATAAGAAAAATCTTTGGCACTTAACCATTGTTTTTCTGAATTGGATTCTGAATAAGCTATTATGTTTGACGTAAAAAGCAAACATAGTACAAAGAAAAACGCTATTAGCTTTTTTGTGATTTTTTTCATTTCCCCTACCTCCAAAGCAATATTTATGCCTTCGCTTTACCATTATATATCAAAGCAAAGCATTTTTCAATAATCAACAATTATAAAAATGTTAAGAAATATTATTATTGAAAGCTTACATTAATATTATGCAACAAATGATTTCTTTGACTTCTGCCGATGGTAGATTATGCAAAATTGCCTCGGCAGGTAATGAACATATCAATGCAGTATTTTTTAATTATGTGGCATTTATCAGCTCATCTTCCCCACAGATCCAGTCAAAAATATCTCAGAATAAATTGAAAAAATTTAATTCATCAACACCATAAAAACTGGATTTTATTCATACATTTGAGTGTTAATCGGTTCATTTTTTCACACCATCTATTATAACAATTATATTATTAATTGCATCTATATTATTAATCGGATGT
>JAZLGD010000090.1:0-14425 GCA_045616105.1 Oscillospiraceae bacterium
AAAATAGCCGTTCAAAACCTATAAATCCCTACGGCGCACAGCCCTATCAGCGGGTTTTATTTTTACTGTTTCCACTTTTTGCAGCGGTTTGCTATGCGTTTTTTCTTGCGTATTCCGTGGATGATAAAGTAGGCCGCCAGCAGAACGACAACTGCAATCATACAAACGATTGCATAGGTGTCAACGCTGCCCTGAGTTTTAACCTCGAGCCACAGCGAGTCCATAAGCTGGCTCGTTTCGGTATCGAGATACAGGAACGCAGATCCGTTGCTCAGCGTTTCTTCATCAGGATAGGCGATCTCGCTTTCAACAGTATCGGGGTCCATATACTCCTTTGCCGCGCTTATGGGTGTGGAGTAACCGAGATAGTCAAGGTTCTCTCCTGAGATTTCGGCTGAGCACAGGAAGTTAATATACGCCTCGGCTGCTTCTTTGTTCTGACAGCCCTTGGGGATGCAGATTGCGTCAATGAAAAGGTTAAAGCCCTCTTTGGGGAAATAGAAGCCGAGGTTTTCGTTTTCCTCTGCCATCAGCAGATAGTCACCTGCGTAGTAAGGCGCTATCCACGCTTCCTCGCGCTCCATCTTGTCGAAAATCTGATCCATGACATAGCTCTGAACAAGCGGTTTCTGTTCGATGAGCTTGTATGCCGCGCTTCTCAGTTCGTCCTCGGACTGGGTGTTGATGCTCATACCCTGCAAAAGCTCGGATATGGCAAAAGCGTCACGGGGATTATCGAACATGAGTATTTTGCCCGCATATTTGCTGTTCCACAGCAGGTCCCATGAGCCGAGATCTGCTTCGTCAACAAACTTCTTGTTGTAAATAACGCCTACCGTGCCCCATGTATAAGGAACGGAGTATTTGTTTTCGGGGTCGTATGCGGTATTCTTGTACCCCTCGTCAACCAGCTTATAGTTCGGGATGTTGGAAAAATCGATTTCCTCAAGCATATCCTCGGCAATAAGGCGGCCTATCATATAGTCTGAAGGGATTATGATGTCATAGCTGCTGCCGCCGGTTTTCAGCTTGGTATACATGGTCTCATTTGAATCGAAGGTCATGTAGTTGACCTGAATACCCGTTGCCTCTGTAAAGGCGGCGTTTACGTCAATATAGCCGTCGGTACCGTCGGCAATATACTGGCCCCAGTTATAGACGTTTATTGTCACGGGCTCTGCCGCGGCGGAAACGGGAAGAACGGAAAAGAGAATAACAAGGCTCAGAAAAACAGGAAGAATTCTTTTCATGCGCCCACCTGCTTTCTCTTAGAGCTGAGGAATGCTCTGCGCTTGGCCCTTGTATTCTTCTCGTCCTTGGCCTGCAGGAAATTCATTACCACCATCACAAGCAGTATTACAGCGAACAGCAGGGTGAACAGAGCGTAAATCTTAGGCTGAAGCGGCTTCTTGGTATAGTTATAAATCTCAACGGGAAGCGTTACAAACTTCGGGCCGTAGACAAAATAGCTGATTACAAAATCGTCAAGGCTCATGGTGAACGCCATAAGTGCGCCGGAGATGATGCCGGGCATTATCTCGTGGATAACGACCTTGAAAAACGCCTCCACGGGCGTGCATCCAAGATCCATTGCCGCTTCCTCAAGATTGGGATCCATCTGCTGGAGCTTAGGCATAACCGACAGTATGACGTAAGGCAGGTTGAAGGTTATGTGAGCAATAAGCAGGGTCGCAAAGCCGAGGATATTGTTTATCTTCAGCATTGTACCTACGAACGCAAACAAAAGCGCAAGAGATACACCCGTTACGATTTCGGGGTTTGTGAGCGGGATATTGGTCACGCTCATTGTGAATCTTCTCATTTTCGGGCCCATGGAATGGATGCCGATTGCGGCAGCAGAGCCCAGAACAGTTGCGATAAGCGATGACAGCACGGCAACTATTACGGAGTTGAGAAGCAGAGGCAGCAGCACGCTGTCGCGGAAAAGTTCCTTGTAATTATCCAGCGTAAAGCCCTTGAAAACAGCAACGTCCATGCCGCTGTTAAAAGATGCCACGCCGAGAACTATCATGGGAACATAAAGGAATATGAGCACCAGAACGGTGAACACTCTGTTGAATCTTTTCACAGCGTGATCACCTCCTCATCATCGCCAAAGCGGTTCATAACTCCGATGCAGACAAATATCATCACCATGAGTATGAGGGAGAGCGCAGCTCCCAGATTGGGATTATACGCGGTTTTGAACTGGCTCTCGATAACGTCGCCGATAAGTGTAGTACCCGAGGAGCCCAGTTTCTGAGAAATATAGAAGGTGGATACTGCGGGAACAAACACCATTGTGAAGCCCGAGATTATGCCGGGAACGGACAGAGGCAGGATAACACGCTTGAACACGCTTGCGCTGTTGCAGCCCAGATCCTCCGCGGCCTCGATGAGTCGGTTGTCAATCTTCATGATAACGGTATAAAGAGGCATTATCATATAGGGCAGATAGTTATATACCATGCCGAGAACAACCGCGCCGTTATTTCTGATAAGCGGCAGGGGCTTAAGTCCCAGAGATACAATAAAGTTGTTTATAATACCCGTATCCTCAGTCAAAGCGACCCATGCCAGCGTGCGAAGAAGGAAAGAAATGCACATGGGAAGCATGATGAGCATATAGAGAAATCTCTGCTTGGTCTCGCTCTGACCTGCAATGTAATATGCCACGGGATAGCCGATAACAAGGCATATAAGCGAGGAAATGAGCGCAAGCCAGATGCTCTTTATGAGTATCGGCATATAGTTGCCGAGGTTTGCGATATTCTTTACGGTCAGTTCACCGGTCTGTGAATCGGTAAAGGCGTAGTAAGCAACTATCGCCAGAGGCACTATTGTAAACAGCGCCATCCACACAAGATAAGGCGCGGCAAGAGACTTACTCTTCATTGTCGCTGCCCTCCGCGGATTCCTCCGCTTCCTCTTCGCCCTCGGGATAGAGGTCGGGGTCGTCCATTTCGTCGTATTCGGCGGAGTAGGAGCTGTAATCGCCGAAGAGGCCGGAATATTCGCTCTTGTGCATGATGTGGATATCCTCAGGCTCAAGGCGGATACCTATATACGAGCCCTCGGGATGGTAATCCGTGGTCTGAATGAGCCACTTGAAGCCCTTGAAATCTACTATTGTATCATAGTGAACACCCTTGAAGGTGACGCTTGTAACCGTGCCGCAGAGATGTCCGTCATCAGGCGGAACAATGTCGATATCCTCGGGACGGATTACAACATCGACAGGCTCATTCTTCTCAAAGCCGAAGTCAACGCATTTGAACTTTCTGCCGAAGAATTTGACAAGTCTGTCCTCAACCATAATGCCGTCAAGAATATTACTTTCGCCGATAAAGTCCGCAACAAATGCGTTCTTGGGCTCGTTGTATATATCCTCCGGCGTTCCGATCTGCTGGATTCTGCCTTTGTCCATGACAACAACGGTGTCGGACATTGAAAGGGCCTCCTCCTGATCGTGGGTGACATATATAAAAGTGATGCCCATCGCCTGCTGAATTCTCTTAAGCTCGTTCTGCATATCCTTGCGAAGGCGCAGGTCAAGAGCACCGAGGGGCTCATCGAGTAAGAGCACCTTGGGTCTGTTAACGAGCGCACGAGCTATGGCAACACGCTGCTGCTGACCGCCCGAAAGCTGAGAAACCTTGCGGTTTTCAAAGCCCTTCAGACTGACTATCTCCAGCATTTCAGTAACGCGCTCGTCGATCTCATCTTCGGAGATTTTCGGCTTTGCTATGCGCAGGCCGAATGCAACGTTCTCGTACACATCAAGGTGCGGGAACAGAGCGTATTTCTGAAAAACGGTGTTGACCTTTCTCTTGTGAGGCGGGACATCGTTAATCCTTTCGCCGTCAAAAAGCACGTCGCCGCTCGTAGGCTTTATAAAGCCGCCGATAATGCGCAGGGTCGTGGTCTTACCGCAACCCGACGGGCCCAACAGCGTAAGGAATTCCTTATCATTAAAATACAGATTAATATCGTCTAAAACGATCTCGTCGTCAAACGCCATCTTCAAATCGACGAGGCGAATGAGTTCTTTTGACATGTATCCTCCCCCATTTCATTTCGCACAAAGTGCGGGTTAAGTTTTTATATAGCAAGCCCGAACCTGTTATGAGCAGATTACGGACATTATGCCCTGAATCAGATTTTACTGAAGCTTTCGCTTGTCTTATTCATTGAGCGAAAACTTCCCGCGGATTAAAAAAAGGTGTTCCGGACTGCGTCCGGAACACCTTTGCATTAATTAGAATATACAGATTTACTTCGCTAAAGTCAATAAAAAATTTGAAACTTGTCGAAAAATTTTTTTACAGCAGATCTACGGCGGTAATTCCAAAATATTTTTCGGCAAAATCAACCGATTTTACGGTGAAAACCCTGCCTCGGAGATACTCGAGAATTCCCGCATCCGTGGGGAACGCAAACTCCAGCTTATACGAATAAAGAGCCTGACCCTTCTCGTCAAAATTTTTGTTGAATTTCTCTCTGCCGTATTTTCCGTCACCTAAAAGCGGCCAACCGGCATGAGCCATCTGCGCTCTAATCTGGTGGGTTCTTCCCGTAAGCAAGTGACACTCAACAAGTGAAAGCGCGCCCTTTGAGCTGATAAGCCGATACTCCGTGACAGCGGTCTTCGCTCCCGGCTCGGCTTTGTTCTTAATAAACACCTGATTTTTGCTTGCGTCCTTGAAAAGATAGTTCTCCAGTCTTCCCGACGCAGGCTTGGGTCTGCCCTGAACGGCGCAGAGATAGTATTTCTCAATCTCGCGGTCTTTTATCTTGTCATTCAGTATTCTCAGCGCTTCCGCATTCTTCGCGGCGATTACTATTCCGCCCGTGTTGCGGTCAATGCGGTTGCAGAGGGCAGGTGCGAAGGAGTTTTCCTCTTTGGGTTTCCATTCGCCCTTCTGCGCCATATACGCCTGAATATTTGCTATGAGGGTATTGTAGTCCCACTGCCCTGCACTGTGGCAGAGAACGCCGGGCTTCTTATCAACAAGCAGAATGTTTTCGTCTTCATAGACGATGTTGAGCTTCGGTGTGCCCACCTTCAGGTAGGAGTTTTCTTCTCTGGGCTTTTCGAAAAACTCATCGTTTATATAAAGCTGCAAAACATCGCCTTCATTCAGGCGTGTATCGCGCTTTGCGCCCTTACAGTTGAGCTTGATGCGCTTAAGACGAATATATTTTTGCAGCAGCGACTCGGGAAGAAGCGGCACCGCCTTGCCGACAAAGCGGTCAAGCCTCTGCCCTGCGTCATTTTTCTTAATGGTCAGTTCTTTCATCCGTCAATCTCTCTGAAATCGTATGTTCTGTACTGTATTGCCTCGGCGATGTGGGTCGCTTCGATATTCTCACAGCCCTCAAGGTCTGCAATCGTTCTGGCAACACGCAGTATTCTGTCATAGCTTCGGGCAGTAAGACCCATGCGGTCAAAAGCCTGATGCATAAGCTCCTCGCAGTCGGGAGTAAGCTCGCAGTATTTGTTCAGCGCCTTGGTGTCCATATCCGCGTTTTTGCAAAGCTTTGTATCCGCAAAACGCTTCTGCTGTGCTCTTCTTGCCATGTTTACCCGCGCCTTAATCTCCTTTGAGCTTTCCGCAGGAGCACGGTTTTTAAGCTCCTCATATTCAAGTGCAGGGGCTTCAACGATTATATCAATTCGATCCAACAAGGGGCCCGAAATTCTGCTATGGTAGTTTCTGACCTCGTTTGCGGTACAGCGGCAGCGACCAGAGGGATGACCGTACCAGCCGCACTTGCATGGGTTCATTGCGCAGACAAGCATGAAGTCGGCAGGGTAAGTCACGCTTCCCGCCACGCGGGATACGGTTACCTCGCTATCCTCAAGCGGCTGACGCAAAACCTCGAGCACGTCCTTTTTAAACTCGGGCAGCTCGTCCAGAAACAGCACGCCGTTGTGGGACAGGCTTATCTCACCCGGCTTGGGATTTGTTCCGCCGCCCGCCATTGCCGCGGCCGAAACCGTATGATGCGGTGAGCGGAAGGGTCTTGTTGAAACGATTGGATTATTCTTTCCCGTAAGTCCCGATACGGAGTAAATCTCAGTGGATGAGAGCATTTCTTCTCTTGTCATATCGGGAAGAATGCCGGGAAGGCGCTTGCTCATCATGCTCTTACCTGCTCCGGGAGGCCCCACAAGCAGGATGTTGTGGCCGCCTGCAGCGGCAATCTCCATGGCTCGCTTAACATTCTCCTGCCCTTTTACATCGGCAAAATCGGGATAATATGCCTCTTCGGGTCTGAGCTCGGGTGGAGTCACGGGCAGAATCTCGTTCTCTCCCCTGAGGTGGGAAATAAGCTCTGCGACATTCTTTACAGGGTATACCTCAACATCCTCGGCATAGGCTGCTTCCGCCCCGTTATCCGCAGGTACAAAGAGCTTGCTTATTCCCTCTCTCGCCGCGGCAAGTGCCATCGGGAGGGCTCCGTTTACTGCTCTCACCTCGCCGGTCAGCGACAGCTCGCCGAAAAACGCACAGTCATTCTGAGGCTGCTTAATGATCCCCGTTGCGGCAAGTATACCCAGAAGTATGGGCAGGTCGTAGACCGTGCCCGCCTTTTTGGTATCAGCAGGCGCAAGGTTTACAGTCACACGGCTTATGGGGAACTTGAAGCCGTTATTCTTTATCGCGGCGCGGACTCTCTCCCTCGCCTCTTTTACGGCGGCATCGGGAAGTCCGACTATATCAAAATTTGCAAGTCCGTTGGATACATAGCATCCAGCGGTCACAGCATAGCCGCCGATGCCCCTGACTCCAAGGGAATGAATGGTTGCAATCATAATTTGCCCTCATTTAAGCAAAGGGACTGCAAAACCGCAGTCCCTTATGTTAATTATTCTTCTTCGCTTGCGACAATTGCTATATGAAGCTCATCAAGCTGCTTGGGCTCGACTTCGCCGGGTGCGCCCATCATAATATCCTGAGCATTCTTGTTCATGGGGAACGGAATGACCTCGCGGATGGTTTCTGCGCCGGAAAGGAGCATTACCATGCGGTCAACGCCCGGGGCGATGCCTGCATGAGGAGGTGCGCCGTAGCAGAATGCGTTGTACATTGCGGGGAACTTTGCCTTAACATCAGCCTCGCCGAGGCGAACCATTTCAAATGCCTTTATCATAATCTCGGGGTCGTGGTTACGAACTGCGCCCGAGGAAAGCTCAATACCGTTACATACCAGGTCGTACTGGAACGCTGTAATGGAGAGCGGGTCAACCTCGCCCTTTTCTGCCTTTTCAAGGATTTCAAGGCCGCCGTTGGGCATGGAGAAGGGATTGTGGCAGAACTCAAGCTCGCCGGACTCCTCGCCAATCTCATACATGGGGAAGTCAACAATCCAGCAGAACTCATAGCGTTCCTTGTCCATATGGCCGGGAACTGCGGCACCCAGCATCTTCAGCATAACGCCTGCGGTCTTCTGAGCAGCCAGCTTCTTGCCTGCGGTAACGCCGACAAGGCAGCCGGGCTTAAGTCCCAGCTTTTCAACAACGGCATCCTTTCTGTCCTGCAGGAACTTTGCAATGCCGCCGACGATTTCGCCGTTTTCATCATACTTAAACCAGTAGGGCTTCTGACCTGCCTGAACCTCAACATTAGCGCAGAGCTTGTCTATGTTCTTTCTGGTCATATCGCAATCGGAAACAACGATTGCCTTTACTGTGTTGCCTTCTGCAAAGGGAGGAAATTCGGTGTTCCGGCAGAGCTCGGTGATATCCTGTACCTCAAGGTCAATTCTGAGGTCGGGCTTATCGGAGCCGTATCTCTCCATTGCTTCGTTAAAGCCGATGCGCTTGAAGGGGGCTTCGGATGCGATATCGTAAGTACCGTACTTTGCAAAAACAGGAGGCAGAACGTCCTCGATTACTGCAAAAACGTCATCCTGATTTGCAAATGCCATTTCCATATCCATCTGATAGAACTCGCCGGGAGAACGGTCGCCGCGTGCGTCCTCATCGCGGAAGCAGGGAGCTATCTGGAAATAGCGGTCAAAGCCGGATGTCATAAGAAGCTGCTTGAACTGCTGGGGTGCCTGAGGCAGAGCATAGAACTTGCCGGGATGCTTTCTTGCGGGAACGAGATAGTCGCGTGCGCCCTCGGGGCTGGATGCGGTGAGGATAGGAGTTGTGATCTCAAGGAAATCATGCTCCATCATTGCCTGACGCAGAGCCGCAACAACATTGCAGCGCATGATAATGTTCTTCTTAACTGCAGGGTTTCTCAGGTCGAGATAGCGGTACTTAAGACGTGCCGTCTCGTCAGCATCGGTGCTGCGGTTAATCTCGAAAGGCAGCTCGTTATAGCGGCAGCGGCCGAGAATCTCAATCTTTTCGGGGACGACCTCAACATCGCCTGTTGCCTGCTTGGGGTTCTTGCTGTCGCGCTCGCGGACAGTGCCCTCAACGGAAATGGTGCTTTCCTTGTTGACGGACTTTACTATTTTCATCATGTCCTCGGTCTCAATAACGACCTGAGTGGTGCCGTAGAAATCGCGGACAACTACAAATGCAAAATTCTGGCCGACCTCGCGGACGTTTTCCATCCAGCCGACTATTTTAACCTTCTGGCCGACGTGCTCAATTCTGAGCTCGTTGCAGGTATGGGTTCTTGACTGTGTCATGTTTATGACCATTCCTTTCCGTTATACTTCAAGGCACAAATGGCCAACGAAAGGAATGGTCATAAAGTGCCGTATTTTTCGCTTGCCTCGTAAGAGGCGAGAAAAAAAGGTTTATAATTATATTTGAAGTTTGGAAGATTTATCTTTCAAACTTTTCTTCTGATTAACCCTTAATTACGGCGATTTCGCCGCGGCGGGTAATATCTTCTTTAATAAACTTTGCCGCTTCTGCGGGAGAGAGCTTGACCTGCTCGCCGCTTTGCATATTCTTTACGGCAACAACGCCTGCCACCATTTCGTCCTCGCCTATGAGAACGACATAGGGAATTGAAAGCTTGTCCGCATAGCTCATCTTTGCCTTGAACTTTTTCTGCTCGCAGTATAGCTGAGTGCGAACACCTGCATTGCGCAGAACGGTTGCGGCGGAAATTGCGTAGCCCAGATCCTCGGACATGGGAATTACAAGTGCATCCGCAGGAGCGGAGATAATCTCGTCGGACAGGAGCCCCTGTTCATTGAGAACATAGAAAAGTCTTGTAAGTCCGATTGAAATGCCGACGCCGGGAAGCTGCTTGTCAGTGTAGTACTCGGCAAGGTTGTCGTATCTGCCGCCTGAGCAGATTGAGCCTATCTCGGGGTGCTCGATCATCTCGGTTTCGTAAACCGTGCCCGTGTAGTAGTCAAGTCCTCTTGCAATTGAAAGGTCAATTGCAAAATTCTCCTCGGGAACGCCGAAATCCGCAAGATACTTGGTAACGGTTTTGAGCTCTTCAAGACCCATGTCGAAGGTTTCGTCCATGCCCTTGTAGCGCTCGAGACCTGCGATTACTTCTTCGGTTGTGCCGGTGATTGCCATGAAGTCCATAATATCATCGGCCTTGTGGGAGAACATGTGTATCTCATCCATAAGGAGCTGGCGGACTTTGTTTGCGCCTATCTTGTCCATCTTGTCGATGGTACGCATGATGTCGGTCGCCTTTTCACTCATGCCTGCCAGAGAGAAAAAGCCGTTTAAAACCTTGCGGTTATTGACTTTTATCTTGAACTTTTTAAGACCCAGCTCGGAAAAGCTTCTGTAAATTATTGCGGGGATCTCCGCTTCGTTAATGATATCCAGCTTTCCGTCGCCGATAATGTCGATGTCAGCCTGATAAAACTCGCGGAATCTGCCGCGCTGTGCGCGTTCGCCGCGGTAAACCTTGCCTATCTGATAACGGCGGAACGGGAATGTAAGGTTTCCGTAGTTCTGCGCAACATATTTTGCAAGGGGAACAGTCAGGTCAAAGCGAAGAGCAAGATCACTGTCACCCTTCATGAAGCGGTAAATCTGCTTCTCGGTTTCGCCGCCGCCCTTTGCAAGAAGGACCTCCGCAGATTCGATAACAGGCGTGTCAAGAGGAGTAAAGCCGTAAAGAGAATAGCTCTTACGCAGAATCTCCATCATTTTTTCCATTTTCACCTGCGGCGCGGGAAGCAATTCCATAAAGCCGGACAGTGTACGCGGTTCAACTTTTGCCATTGTCTTTCTTTCCTCTCAGTCTAAATGCTGTTATCGGTCGGATAACAGCATTTATTTATATCTTAAATTATTTTTTCTTCGGGTTTACGATGTTTCGCCAGTCAAGGTCGCCTCTTCTGAGGCCCTGAACAAGCACCTCCGCCGTTGCCGCATTCGTGGCAAATGGTATCTGGTACTGGTCGCAGAGTCTTTCGACTTTGTTTATATCGTCAAAGCCTCTCGGGTTTGCAGGATCGCAGAAGAAGAGAACGAGGTCTATCTCGTTATAAGCAATTCTTGAGCAGATCTGCTGTGCGCCGCCCTGATCAGCGTGGAAGTACAGCGTTACGGGAAGTCCCGTAGCTTCGCTTACCAGCTTGCCGGTGGTGTTTGTTGCGCATACGGAATGCTCTGCAAGAATACCGCTATAGGCTATGCAAAACTGAACCATGAGTTCTTTTTTACGATCGTGTGCCATCAACGCAATATTCATTCAATTACCTCCAGCAAAAATTTATTGATTAATACATTATATCTAAAAATTCACAGTATTTCAATCTGTTTCAACATAAATTTTTCACTTTTTTATTTCAGCAGCGTGCCTTCCAAATCCGTAACGTCGGTTGCACTCTTAAGATTGAAATAAGATTCGAGAATGTCTCGGGCAATAGGTCCTGCTTTTGCGCCGGATGTACCCTTTTCAACAACAACCGCTATTGCGATTTCAGGGTTATCAAAGGGGGCGTAGCACATGAAAACTGCAGTGTTTTTAATGCTTTCGCCCTTCTGTGAGGTACCGGTCTTACATGCGACAGAGGATGCGGTATAGCCCTTGAAAACATCATAGCCCGAGCCGTTGGGGTCATTTGCAACAAGGTACATGCCTTCGTGAACGGCATCCCAGTTGTAAGACGGGCTGTCAATCTCGCTCAGGACCTCATTCTCGCGTTCATAAACGTTCTCGCTGTAATCGTAGCTGCGGACATTCTTGAGAATGGACGCGGTATGTCTTTGACCGCCATCTGCTACGGTTGCGCAGTATTCTGCAAGCTGCAGCGGAGTAAAGACGCTGTCAGACTGGCCGATAGCAGCCTGCATGGTATCGCCGATATGCCAGTCTTCGTGAACGAAGTCCCAGTGGGAATCAGGCGATGACATATTACCCGAATCCTCCTGAAGCTCTATGCCCGTTGCCTCGCCGAGGCCGAAGAGCTTTGCATATTTGCTCATCTTATCAATGCCGAGGTTATGGCCGACATCGTAGAAGAAGTAGTTACACGAGTCACGCAGAGCCAGCGGCACATTGTCCGTACCGTGGGTCAGGTGATTTTCGCCCCATATCCAGCAGACAGGAGCGTAACCCTGCTCTTCATATCGTCTGTAAACACCCTGACACTGAATGTAAGTGTTGGTGCTTATTGTTTTTTCGGTCAGCGCCGCCATTGCAACGCAGGGCTTGAAGGTTGAGCCGGGGGCATATCTGCCGAAGAGAGCGCGGTTATAAAGCGGCTGGAACTCGGCGTTGAGTATTTCGTCATAGTTATCCATAAGGGAAGACAGGTCATAGGTCGGCCAGCTTGCTATTGCAAGGGGCTCACCGGTTTTGACGTTTACAACAACTGCCGCTGCACCGTCAACGGTATCGTCAACGTTCTGTGCGACTGAGCCGTCTCTCTGTTTTTCGTCGTTATAGTCCTGAATCTCCTTAACACCCTTGGCAAGAGCCTGCTCAGTGGCTTCCTGAAGCTGAATGTCTATGGTCAGATAGACATTGTTGCCGGGAACGGGCTCGGTTGTGTAGCTTTTACCGACAACCGTGCCGTTTGATGTGCTTGTGGTTCTGACCTCGCCGTTTGTGCCGTGGAGGTATTTCTCAAACGCAAGCTCAACACCGGCCTTACCGACCTTTGTGTCAGCTGAATAGCCCAGATTTGTGTAGCTTTGATACTCTGTATCGTCCATCATTCCGATATAGCCCAGAATATGTGCCGCATATTCCGTGTTATATTCACGGACAAACGATTCCTTAACGCTTATACCCGAAACATTGTTTTCAAGGATCGTGGATATAAGTGCCATATCCGCATCTTCAACGAAAACATAGTCTGACGTTCCTATAAGGTAACGAACGTTTACTGAATAGCGAACACCTGCGATAATTCTTGCCTCTTCGGCGGAATAGTTGCTGTCAATCTCATATCGGCTGCGCATGCTCGACAGAACCTCAACAGCACTTGCGTTGTCATCAAGCTTGTTCTGCTTTTTATATGCGGAAAGGCGTGCCGCGTCAACGTCTGTAAGCTCCGTGAATTCAAACGGAGGCTCCGTGGTTATGGGAAGCTCGTCGTTATAATTCTCGCCGTATTCCCTGACAAGCTTTACAAGCTGAAGAATGTTGGCGTTGGGGTCAGCATCGTCAACATAGAACATTTCGCTTTCATTAATAGTCAGGTTGTAGCAGGTTTTATTTGAAACCAGCACTCGTCCGTAACGGTCGAGAATATTGCCTCTTGCCGCAGTTACGGCGGTGGTTGTCACGACATTGTTCTTGCTCTCCTCGTAATAGGCCTCACCTTCGACAATCTGGAGCTTATAAAGGAATATAAGGTAAACTATCACCAGTATGCCGAGAACGGATGCAAGCACAGCCAATCTTTCTTTTGTAATAACTCTGTTGCTCATATTGATTCTCCGTGCGCTCTGCGCACTAATTGTTTAAAGCAATCCTCCTGCGGAGGATTTTTGAAATTCTTCAGGCGTGCCCGAAGCACAGCTCAATTTATCTGTTTCTGAAGGGAATGTATAAAAGTGCTGAGGGGATTATGGATACGAGGGTCTGCCCCACAGCAGTAAGGATTCCACGGAAGAACGGCGCTCCGCTGATAATCGATGCGGAAAGCAGCTGGGCAAACGCCGTCACGAACAGTGCAAACACGGTGAACACCATGAACGCGAAAAAGCTCTTGTTAATATAAAAGTCCGCCGCGAAGCCAAAGAAGAATCCGAGTAAAGGAAAAAGCAGCGTAAACAGGATTGTTGTCTCGGAAAACGCCATGTCCGCAAAAAGTCCGAGAAACAGTCCGAAAACCGTTCCCCTTACGCCGCCGCGGTACATTCCGACCGCAACAGCAGCCGCCGGAAGCACAAAGCCCTTTACGCCAAAAACCGAAAAGCGTGAAAACAGCAGGCTTTGAAGCATCATGGCCAGCACTATATAGACCGCATATTCCAGAACGACGCGGACTTTTTTCCACTCAAAAAACTGACTTATCAATTATTCCACCACTTCGAAGTCTTTTATAACGAAAACCTGAACAAGTGAGCCGAGATCGCAGTTAGGCTTAACCATGCCGTACTCAATCTGGCCGCCTGCCTCCTCCTGAACGGAGACAACGGTGCCGATAATAAGGTCGGGCGGGAATGCGCCGCCTGAGCCCGAGGTTACAACAACGCTACCCGAGAAAATCTGTGCTCCCTCGGAAAGGTAGGCAAGCTTTGCGCAGCCGTCGTGCATCATAACGAAATCGCCTGTAAGCAAGCCTGCCGAGCCTGAGTCGGTAACACGTGCGCCGATATTTGTATTAATATCAATAACCGTGTTTACGGTTGCCCATGTTGTTCCGATTTCGGATATCTGACCGACAAGTACACCGTATTCGGTGACAACGGGGTCGCCTACTTCGATGCCGCTGCTTTCGCCCTTACTGATTGTAAAGGAGTTGGCCCAGTTTGAGCTTGTCCACGAAACGACCTTTGCCGCCTCGTAGGTCATATCGCTGTGCTTCTTGCTGAAATTGAGAAGCTCGCGGTAGCGTTCGTTTTCCTCAACAGCCTCTGCGCCTTCGCGCACCTGCTGCTGAGCCTCGGCGAGTTCTTCGTGAAGTCTTTCGTTTTCGGCGATAAGCTCATCGTATTTATAAACATAACCGTAAACGCTCTCCAGCCACTGGGCAACCGAGCTTACCATCTGCTGAACCGGAGTCTTTACCGTGCCCGTAACATTATGCACGATTCCCGCTCTGCCCTTAAGTGCATAGGCGCTTATTCCCGCTATCATAACGACAACCAGAACGAGAGCTCCCAGCTTTATTCCGTTTTTCTTGAGATACTGTTTGATATTCACAGCAAACTAACTCCTATTGTCTTCAGCATTTTCCCGAGTCTGCAGAGGGGCAACCCCATGACATTGAAGAAATCGCCCTCAATGCCTTCGGCAAACAGAGATGCTTTTCCCTGAATTCCGTAAGCTCCTGCCTTGTCCATCGGCTCTCC
>JAZLGD010000091.1:0-7791 GCA_045616105.1 Oscillospiraceae bacterium
ATATCTTCGGACGAACGGTGACCATCTGAGGTCTGCACTCGAGGATGACGATATGAGCAAGAATGCTGCCGCCGTAAGCCGGAGTTGTCTGGTAGAATACATCGTCTTCGTCATAGCCGAGGTCGATTGCATCTGCGGTAAGACCGGTCTTAAGGGTGATCATCATACGGGGTGCGAAATCACGGCCGAGGCTGGTTGCGGGATACATTATGATTGATGGCTTGTACTTCTCAGCAAGCTGAGTGAGAGCCTGCTGGTAAGGTCTTGCGCTGTAGGAAGCAAGATTTTCATGCTCTGCAACGATGACCTGATCTGCGCCGCCTGCAATAAGAGTGTCTGCCAGACCCTTAACATCGCTGCCAAGGAGAACTGCGCTTATGGTCTCGCCGTTATGTGCCTTCAGATCCTGAGCCTTTGCGAGAAGCTCAAGAGTTACGGGGTTGAGCTGGCCGTTCTGCTGTTCGGCAAATATCCAAATGCCTTTGTAATCTTCTTTTGCCATTGTCCAACCTCCTCAGACCAGATGCTCGTTCTCGAGCATATCAACGAATTTTACTGCAATATCCTCAGGGCTGCCTTCGAAGTAGCAGGTGTCGGTATTGCGCTTGGGCGGCTCGAATACTGTCTTGGTAGAAGAAGGTGAGCCGGGAATGCCGGTCATGGTGGTGTCTGCACCAAGCTCCTCGGCGTTCCATATTGCGCGGGGCTTCTTAAGAGCCTTCATGATGTTGATGGGAGTGGGGTAACGCGGGGTGTTTATCTCTGCGGTAACAGTTACGAGAGCGGGCAGCTTTGCGCGGACCTTCTCGGTGCTGTCTTCCAGAATTCTGTCGCAGTATACCCAGCCGTCCTGAACATCAATGCTGGATGCGAGGGTTATCTGAGGAATGTCAAGGAATGCCGCGGTAGCGGGGCCCGTCTGTGCGGTATCGCCGTCAACCGCATGGCGGCCGAACAGCAGCAGGTCGAAATCGCCGACCTTCTCTGCACCCTTTGCCAGAGTATAAGCGGTTGCAAGAGTATCTGCGCCGCCGAATGCGCGGTCGGAAAGCAGGTAAGCTTCGTCGCAGCCCAGAGCAAGTGCTTTCTTCAGAACATCCTCTGCCTGAGGGGGACCCATGCTTATTGCAACGACGGTCGCGCCGTACTTTTCCTTAAGCTGGATGGCTGCCTCAACTGCGTTTGCGTCGAGGGGGTTAATCATGCTGGCTACGCCATCGCGCTTCAGATTACCGCGCTCGTCCAGCTTAACATCGTCGGTATCAGGTACTTGTTTTACAAATACGAGTATTTTCATCTGTTTATCTCCAATTCAGACTATGCGATTGCGGATTATGCAAGAACTGCGCCGCTGACGACCATGCGCTGGATTTCGCTGGTGCCTTCGCCGATCTCGAGGAGCTTTGCATCGCGGTACAGACGCTCAACATGGAACTCTGCGCTGTAGCCGTTGCCGCCGAGGACCTGGATGCACTCATCACAGATTTCCTTGCACCACTTGGAGCCCATGAGCTTCAGCATTGCAGCCTCTGCGCTGTGGCGCTGACCGTTTGCCTTCATCTCTGCGGTATCCCAGATCATGAGGTCCATTGCGCGGATCTTTGCTGCCATGTCTGCGAACTTGAATGCAACGCCCTGATATGCCTTGATGGGCTTGCCGAAGGTTGTACGCTCGTTTGCGTATGCCTTTGCGATTTCCATTGCGTGCTGGGAAAGGCCGGATGCGATGGAGCCGATGGAGATGCGTGCGCCGTCAAGAGCCATCATAGCAACCTTGAAGCCAAGGCCTTCTCTGCCTACGCGGTCGGATTCGGGAATGTGAATGTTGTCGAAGCTGAGCTCGCAAGTTGCGGAGCCGCGCATGCCCATCTTGTGCTCGAACTTGCCGATGGTGAGGCCTTCTGCGTCCTTGGGAACTACGAATACGGAGATGCCCTTTGCGCCTGCGGTAGGATCGGTTTTTGCCATGATCAGGTAGTAGTCGGCAACACCGGAGTTGGTGATCCATGCCTTGCCGCCGTTAAGGATATAGGAGCCGTCCTCCTGCTTCTCTGCGATGGACTTGATGCCTGCTGCATCGGAGCCTGCGCTTGCCTCGGTCAGACCGAATGCGAAGACCTTGCCCTGCGCTGCGAGAGGCAGATATTTTGCCTTCTGCTCGTCGGAGCCGTGCTCGAGGATCATATCAGCTGCCAGCCAGTTTGCATCGAGGTAGAGAGCGATGCTTGCGCTGCCCTTTGCAAGCTCGTTTACAACGATCTGGGAGGTGATTGCATCCCCGCCGCCGCCGCCGTACTGCTCGGGAAGGTGGATGCCCATGAGACCGGTCTCAACGAGCTTGGAATAAATCTGCTGGTAAACTTCCATGTTGAAGGAAAGTGTTTCGTCAAGAGCCTTGTCGTAGGGAGCTACTTCATTCTTGGTGAACTCTCTGACCATGTCACGGATCATAATCTGTTCTTCTGTGAATTTGTACATTTTGCATTCCTCCATAAATAAAATTTGTTTTGTTGTTTGATTTGTCCTGAAAGTAAAAACTGTTATACAACAACTTGCGCGGATAAACTCGAATTACGCTATATCTGTTATAATACAGTTTTGCGGATGCTGGTTAATGCTGTGCAATTGCCTCTTAACTCTGTCACAAATTTAACATCAATGTAACAGCAAGTCAACACTTTTCGGGGCAAATCTGCGCTTTTCAGCATTTGTTACAATGTTAATTTTTTGATAATAACAGTTCAGCCTTGCAATATACAACAGTTTCTTGAACTATCTCCGCATTTTTGCGGAATTCTCGTATATTGTTATACAACACTTCGTTATCAAAATGTCAAAGCGCTTTTTCCTTGCTTTTATTATGCTCAAAATGTATAATCAATATAAATAAATGATACAGTTTACGGGGTGATTCTTATTTCCATCAAGCATGATTTTGTGCTGTCACACATTGAAGCCCTTGAATCAGGTGCAAAAATCTCCGTCAGAGGTCTTGCAACCGAGCTTAATGTCAGTGAAGGTACAGTTTATAAAGCGATAAAGGAAGCGGAAATACGCGGTCTTGTAATAACCAAGCCGAAATCCGGCACAGTCCGAGTTGAAACAGACAGCAGCTTTGATGAGCATGCGGTTACAATTTCGGAAATTGTCGCAACTCTCGGCGTAGGCTGTGTTGCGGGAAAAAAGAACATGGGCTGTACTGTTGATAAGGTTATTATCTGCGACAGCGATGAGGGACAGCTGATAAATCAGCTTGAGGAATGCAATCCGGCCCACACTCTTTGCATCGTCGGAAACCGCCCGGACTTCCAGACCATCGTTTCGCAGTATAAAGCTCATATGCTTATTACCGGCGGAAACCGCCCCACCGACTACCATATTGTTAAGGCGGAAAAAAACGGCGTTTGCATACTGAGCTCAATACAGAACACCTATACAATTCTTCGCCTGCTCGACAGCCAGATGGCAAATCAGCTGCCTTCAGCCGATGAAAGCATAATCTCCGACTGGATGCAGACTCCCAATTACCTTTACCGAAATGATATCGTCGCGGACTGGCAGCGCTTTTACCATGACAACCTTTCGGGCCTGAGGGCATACCCAATCGTAGACGATGAGCTGCACCTGTGCGGCGCAATTGACATTACGCAGACCTTCGCGGCATCCCATTCACAGAAGCTGTCGACTCTTATATCCGACGATGCGCGGATACTGTCGGTTGACGCTTCAAGCTCTGTTCGGGAGGTCGCGCAGAAAATGATACTGTCGGGCAGCTCTTATGCCGCAGTAATCCGTGATAATAAAATGGAGGGCGTAATTTACACCTCCGATCTGCTGCGCTACTTCATGTTTGCAGGCGCTGAAGACATTCCCGATTTTGACTCGCTGCTTTCGTATATTCCCGATTTCTCCACCGAGGACCGAAGAGTGTATGAGCTGCATATTCCCGATACAGAGCTGTCGAATATGAGCACACTCGGCACGGCGTTGGTGCTTTCGGCAGCAGGCAGACACCTTGCTCAGATAGGGCGCATTGACTATAAGCTTATAAGCAGCTCATTCCTGTACCCGAGCGAAATAAAGGATACGGGAGGCCTTATGCTTTGCACAACGCTCACATCAGGCGCGGGCAAGAGCTTTTCAATCGATGCCGAGATTTATAGCGAGACGGATACATTCTCAAAGGCAATGCTGATTTTTTCAGATAATAACTAAACGGTAAACAAGGTTGTATTAATATGTATTTATTGACAAAAGAACAGGAAAAACTTCGTTCGGAGCTTCGCGAGTTTGTGGACTCCGAGGTATGCCCGGTTGCTTCCGATTTAGATAAGATCGGAACATTTCCCCGTGACCTGTACCTTCGTATAGGTCAGCTCGGATATCTGGATGCTGCATTTGAATATAACGGAACAGGCGCAAAATACGGCAGCATTGAGGGCTCAATAATCATCGAGGAGCTGTCCCGAGGCCTTGCGTCCCTCGGTCTTATTGTCAGCCCCCATTATCAGTGCTCGGAGCTGATTGCCGCTGCAGGCAGTGAGACACTGAAAAAGGAAGTTATCGAGCCTGCGCGCAGAGGTGAATTACTCTTCGCATTTGCTATTACTGAGGAAAGCGGCGGCTCGGACGCTTTGGGCGTAGACACTATTGCGGTTAAAGACGGCGATCGCTGGATTCTCAACGGCAAGAAATGCTGGATTACAAATGCAGGCGTTGCAGACGGTTATATTGTCACCGCAAAGAGTCCTTCGGCTGAGCGCAGCCGCAGCATGAGCCTGTTTTATGTAAGCAAGGATGCCCCCGGCTTCAAGGTTGTTGAGAACAGCCATATGATCGGTCTGCGCAATTCGCCCATGGGCGAGATTATCATGGATGACTGCGCAATTCCCGACTACTGTCTTATAGGCCCCGAAAATGATTGTTATCCTCTGATTAAGCCCCTGCTCAATGAAGGCCGCCTCGATATGACTGCGGTTGCCGTCGGCATTTCTCAGGCTGCGCTTGAATTAGCGGTGAGCCGCGCAGGAGAGAACGGACTTTACGGACGCAGCCTTGCATCCTATCAGGGCGTATCTTTCCCGATCGCCGACATTTATACAAAGACAATGATTTCCCGCAATTCCCTTTACAGCGTTGCCTCGCTTATGGCATCGGGGCTTCCGCACACAAGGGACGCAGCCGCGGTGAAAATATTCGCAACGGAATCGTGCTGCCAGATATGCAAAGCCGCATGCCAGATTTACGGCGCATACGGACTCAGCTCCGAAGCAAGCGTAAACCGCCTGTTCCGTGATGCACAAACGCTAACGGTTTCCGAAGGAACATCCGAAATCTGCAGAATAGTTGTATCCAACGGCCTGATGAATTCACTGAATAAGAAGTGAAATAAACCGAATAAATAAAAAATACTCACTTCATATTTGAAGTGAGTATTTTTCTGTTTCTGAAAGAATTTGCCCTTGATAAAGCTTATGGTATAAGCGGCATTAAAATGGGCTGACGCGTACCATTATGTGCTTAACATCGGGGAATTGCGATTCGATGGCGGCGTGAACCTGCTCGGCGATAGCGTTGCTTTGATTCAGCGTTATATTGCCGTCGGCAAGAACATCAAGATCGACATATATCTTGTTTCCGAACTGTCGGCTCTGCAGGTGCTTTATGCCCATGACACCGGGCAGGGAAGCGGCGCAGTCGGCAAGCGCCTTCTGCGTTTCTTCATCGCAGGCGTGGTCGACCATTTTCTCAATAGCGTCCACAAAAATGTCGTAAGCCGCTTTTACGATGAATGCACAGATAACAAGACTTGCAACGGCATCGAGCCACGGATAGCCAATTCTGGCGCCCCATATGCCCACGAGTGCGCCGATGGACGAGAGAGCATCGCTGCGGTGGTGCCATGCCTCTGCCATAAGGCCGCTGGAGTTGAGTCGCTTGGCATAGACACGAGTGTACCAGTACATTGCCTCCTTGCATACTATGGACACAAGCGCGGCAATAAGCGCCAGCATTCCCGGCATCTGAAGCTTATTCGCGGCATCGGATGACAGCTTTTCAATTGCGGTGTGGCCGATGAAAAGGCCTACGATACATAAAATGACCGCAAGCACAATGGCGGCAACGCACTCAAAGCGCTCGTGCCCGTATTGATGCTCGTCGTCGGAATCCCTTGCGGCGATTTTTACGCCGAGTATTACAATGATGCTGCTGAATACGTCTGAAGCAGAATGGACAGCGTCTGAAATCATTGCGCCGGAGTTTGCAATAACACCGGCTAAGAGCTTAAACAGCGACAGCAGACTGTTTCCGATAATGCTGACCATCGAAACCTTAACCGCGGTTTTTTCGTATTTATCTGAGATGTGCTCGGATGTATCAATAATCTTTTTTCCCATAACAGTTTCCTCCACAAAAACAGTATATGATGACTCAGTGACAACTGCCTTTCGGGTATGAAAAAGCCCACGAAACCTGTAATGTAGCTTACTGTCCCGTGGGGAAATTCCACTGTTACTAAGTAACCCGGCTCCGAGCGTTTGCTCCGGCCTGTTCAGTTTGTACTGTAATTTGGTTTGCAGTGCAAAGAGTGATTTAAGTATATCAAAGCACCGTGGGTGTGTCAAGGCGACCCCGGCAATGAAAAAACGACCTGCGCTATCCGATACGGACAGCACAGGTCGTTCTGCAGCTTCAGAGCTCAAGCTCCTTCTCAAATTCGGCAAGGAATGCCGCAAACTCATCCTTGTCGCCTGTGAATTTATACTTGTGTTCGGGAGCGGGGAATGTGCCGCCCTTAACTTCGGCGATATAGTCTTTCATGCCCTGAGTTGCAATCTCGCCCAGATTGCAGTACTTCTTGGCAAACTTGGGAGTGAAGTTTTTGTATACTCCAAGCGCGTCTGCTGCCAGCAGGACCTGACCGTCGCAATCGCTGCCTGCACCGATGCCGTAGACGGGAATAGGAAGAATCTTGTGGATGAATGCAGCGGTTTCCTCGGGAACGCCCTCTAAGAGCAGGGTGCGTGCGCCGGCCTTGTAAACCGCAATGGCATCGTCGATAATGGCCTTTGCCGTTGCGGTGTTTTTGCCCTGCACCTTGAAGCCACCCAGAGCCGCGCTGCTCTGGGGAGTAAGTCCGATGTGACCGAAGACAACAATTCCCGCGTTTGTGATTGCGCGAATCTTGTCTGCAATGGCAGCACCGCCCTCGAGCTTGATTGCGTCCACGCCGCCTTCCTTAACAAAGCGGACAGCGTTGTTTACGGCGTCCTCGCAGCTTGCGTGATATGAGCCGAAGGGCATGTCGCCGATAAGATATGTGTTCGGTGCGCCGCGGCGAACGCCCTGACAGTGAGCAATGGACATGTCCATCGTAACGGGTACGGTGCCGTCATAGCCGTAAATAATCATGCCCATGGAGTCGCCGACGAGAATCATATCCATGCCGGCGTCTTCCGCAAAGGATGCCATGCACGAGTCATAGATAACCATCCATGCGGCCTGTTCGCCGTTTTCCTTCATCTGCTGAAGATCCAGAATTGTTTTTTTCTTTGCCATTCTTTTTTCCTCCTGAATTCGTTGTATATTAACCAGTTTTTGTGTTTTCTTTTATATTTTGATTATATCATCTATAAAAACAGCAGACAAGAACACAATTTTGCAGACTGTCTGTTTTTTCGCCGTGAAATCCGAGGCAAAACGGCAGATGGAGCATAAGGTCACTTGTAATTACCGTACAGAAAGCGTACAATGCTTATTAATCCAAGCAAACAGAGAAGGTAATATTTA
>JAZLGD010000092.1:0-2169 GCA_045616105.1 Oscillospiraceae bacterium
TGCTATGGTTTTTCTTTTTCTGTCTATGTTATTCTATGTATGTGCCATTCATTTTCTGTCAACATATCACATCAAATATATCATTCAGATAATGAGTTCCCTCCTGATTATCTGCTAAGGATTTCGCATCGATGCTCAATAAGACTCTCTAATCTTTTTTTCATATACTCAGGCAAGAGGGAGTTTTCGCACATTTCAATATATTTCGGTTTCATTGCAACAAGTTTTGCTATCATTTTCTCCGCTGATGCCTTTGGTATGCCGTTTGCTTCGGCAAATACGCAGAAGTCTTTTCTGCGGATACGAGTCTTTTTACCATTCATAGCGAGGGCAAATTCTTCAGTATCTTCGGGCATTACGACATTTACCGGGAGTAAATCATACGCCGCCGAAAGGACATACGCACCGCTTCCCTGCTCCGTTTCAATCAGTGAGAAGTTTTTGAGGTGCATATCCGAATTACAAACGATGAAGCAAAACACCAGACGCATAAACAGCTCAGACATATCCAGTCCCTTTCTGGCGGAATGTTTTTTGATTATCTTTGCACAGCGCTCGTAAGAGCCCTTGTATTTATCCTGCGTAAGGCGGTAATCAAGCTGGCAGAAATCCTCCATAGCGAGCATCTGTACAGTATCATTTTCTATAATTCTGTCTATTCGTCTTGTGATATAAGCAAATTCGCCATTGCTCTTTACAAGAGCATGCGGCACAGTATTAATTCCAGAAGCATCTGCCATTGCCATAACAAGATGTTCGGCTTCCGGCAGTGAATCAAATGCCTCCACCTGTGGCTTGAGTATAAAACCTGTCGGATAGTTTACCAATGTCAGTCTCGGAGCAGTATTTCCGCCTGACATCAGATGCAAAGACAGTTTCTTCTGTACGCCCGGTACTGTCAAGCCCTTGTTGGTACTCTCAAGTGCAAGCATCTCCAAGGTTGACGAGTTTATTTCCAATTCTGGGAGTGTATCTGTCCCGAAGAAACGTTTTATGCATCTCTTGTGCCATCCGTCTGACTCCTCAGTCGGCCGCAATGGTTTGCCGCAGCATAAGCAATTCATACTCGTTCCTCCATGATACTGACATTCCCGATACTGTCGCGGCATGCAACAAGCAGCAGACCGAAACGGTCATGCATATCTATCTTCCAGTTGCGAGTCACAACATTCAAAAGCCAACCTTCCGGGATCAAGCCGTCAAAAAAGGAAAACAATGTGTTGGATTTATACTCTTCAGCTGACAAAGGCAGTGTAAGTGATACCGCAGCCGGTTTTTCGCTTTTAAGGTATTCCTCATCATATTTGAAACTATAACCTTCGTCCGTCTCATATAGTGCCCCGGCGTAAACATTGCGAACATATACATAAGCAGTTCTGAATGCAGTCATTCGTCATATTCCTTTCTGCCAGGTACAGCTTCCATATCAAACATTGCGAGCGCGGCGTTAACTTTATCCATACGCACGGTTTCCTTTCCTTGTTCAAGCTCACGCACAAAACGCAGACCAAGACCGGAGCGAATAGCAAACTCTTCCTGTGTCAGACCTGCTTTTTTCCGGCTTTCTTTAATAAATACAGCTATTTTATTCATTAACGCTCAACTCCTTTTCAAACATTTTACACCCGTAAGGGTATAAAGTCAATGTTATAATCAGTCGCTATACCTTTACGGGTATAGCGACTAAATTGTTTTCTGTATTATACCCCATTGGGTATAATATCATGTTGCAGATGAAAAATGCGTCTAATTGGATAGATTAATTCAATCGACGTTATTATTAAAAACTTTCCGGCACCAACGCCAGTTTGTTGATAGATTCATGTGCTCTCACAAGTGCATCATAAACAGCTAACACATCTTCGGAATTCCACGCGCGTAAAGATTTTTCGTCAATAACGCCTTTGCTTTCCGCTATTATTTTAGCTAACTGTTCTTCGTCAGCCACGGCAACAACCGCCTGTACAGCAGCGTTACTTTGGGCTTTTTTAAGATTTAGTATAAGACTGTCAATAGAGCCCTTGGACTGAACCTCAAAAACATAAATAGCCTTGCCCATATTGCCGATTTTGGCTTCCCATACAGCATCCACAACTGCACCGGTAGTTATCTTCACCTCGGAACGACTGTCAAAGCCAAGCAATTTACCAATGTCAACAAGCTTATTTT
>JAZLGD010000093.1:0-16757 GCA_045616105.1 Oscillospiraceae bacterium
GGCAGCAATCGAGCACGTTCTGAAGCTGAAGGTTATCAACCTGAAGACCGACCCCCAGCTTATGGGCGCACTTGGTGCAGCAGAGTATGCTCGCCAGAAGGGTCTTGCAAAGAAGTAATCTAAAAGTTTAATACTTTTTAAAGCTCCTCATTCGAGGAGCTTTTTTATATGCTTGGTTTGCTGATAATGCCACTTGAATGGTAGAAAATATGACAATTAAAATAACGCCGGGAATACTTGCGCATATGCCTTCATGTATGGTAATATACTATTGAATTCGGACAATTGGCTTATCTGCTAAGTAAGTTCCGTTTATCTACAAAAAATGCAGTTAGAAAAGGGATGTTAAATAATAATGAAAAAATATGTTTTCTACTTCAGCCCCACAGGCGGCACAAAAATGACTGCTGTTTACATAGCAAAAGAACTTGAGGGCTCCGAAATTGATATTACAGAACGCTGTCAGGAGATGGAAATCGCTGAGGACGACCTTGCCATATTCTGTATTCCCGTATACTGCGGCCGTGTTCCCATTCCCGTGTATGAGCGCATGGCTCATATGAAGGGTAATAACACCCCCGCTGTCATCGTTGCCTGCTACGGCAGCCGCGATGTCGGTGATGCTCTGATCGAAATGGGCGACAAGGTTAAGCAGAAGGGGTTTAGAGTTGTCGGCGGTGCAGAGGTTATTACTCCCCACGCATTCAACCCCGAAGTAGGCAAGTTCCGCCCCAATGAGAAAGACAGAGAGCTTATCTTCGATTTCTTCCATAAGCTGCTTGCACAGCCCGAGCTTAAGGATGTTCAGCTCCCCGGCGATCCCGAGTATATGAATAAAAAACGCATTAAGCTGCCCATGTATCCGAAACCCGACAGCAAAGAGTGCATAGGCTGTGGTATGTGCTTCAAGTATTGCCCGATGAATGCAATAAGCGAAGTTAAGATGAAAACCAACAGGAAAAAATGTATCAGCTGCCTGAGATGTATTGACATGTGCTCAACAACCTCACGCCATCTTTCCAAGCCCGCACAGACCTTCAGCGAGATTTCCGTTGTTGCCATGGCAGGCATCAGAAAGAAAAAACCCAAATTCTATATGTAATGCTTTTAAGAGCTACCCAAAGGGTGGCTCTTTTTGTTGACCTTTTTTGCTGTTTAGGGTAACATATATTTATATTGTATAAGGAAAGCAAGCTATGGAGCAGATGAAGATTATTGCCCGTATACACACGGACTTCAAAAGTAAATTCGGAATACCGCGGCAAAGCAGGGTGGTGGAGGAACTCGAGGGCGAGATCGTTTTTGAGCCCGAGTTTCGTAATGCCGATGCCATACGCGGTCTGGACGAATGGTCGCATATCTGGCTCATCTGGCAGTTTTCCGAGAATTTACGCTCAGATTGGTCGCCTACGGTGCGCCCGCCGCGACTTGGCGGCAATACTCATCTCGGCGTTTTTGCAACGCGCTCACCATTCAGACCTAACGCAATCGGTCTCTCGGCGGTGAAGCTCGAAAGCATTGAATTGGATGAGGAAAGAGGCCCGGTTTTGCATGTAACGGGAGCGGACCTTATGGACGGCACTCCAATATTTGATATAAAGCCGTATCTTCCTTATGCCGATATTATTCCGCAGGCAACGGGCGGTTTTACGGATAAGACAGAGTTTAAAACCCTTGATGTTGTAATCCCTGTTGAAATCGAGAATAAAATCCCTTCAGGTAAAATCAACGCCTTAAGAGGAGTTTTGGAAAATGACCCGAGACCCCATTACCATAATGATTCGGAGCGTATCTACGGGTTTGAATTTGCCGGAGTGGAAATACACTTTAAAGTTTTTGAAAATACTCTGATAGTGATAGATGTGAGTGAGGAAATAGGATGAAGATAAGGAAAAGAGTGCTGGCATTCTGCATGGCTGTGCTGATGCTCGTTCCGCTTTGCGGATGCGACTTGTTCTGGAAGCTGTATCCCAATTACGATACAAGCATATTTGAGCAGGCGTTCAGCGCTGATTACAATTATCGCGGGAATATCGTGAACTTTTCCGACATGGAATATGTTCGCCCGGACGTTGATAAGATGCAGTCTCTCGCGGATGAAATAATCGAAATGGTTTCGGGAACGGCATCACGCAATGAGGTCACAAAAAAGCTGGACGAATTCTATGCCCTGTATTTTAACTTCACAACTATGGAAGCGCTGTCGGGCATACGCAGCGACATAGATGTAAGCGATGAATTCTATGTTGCAGAGTATGACTACTGCACAGCCATGGAGGCAAAAGTAAGCCGAATGGTGGATGATATGCAGTGTGCCTGCGCAAACTCCGGCATTTGCGCCTATCTCGATGCGCAGTATTTCGGCGGTATGCTCGCTGAAAACTACAGCGTTGACGGTGAATTCGGATATACAGATGAGCTTGTTGAACTTTACAACAAAGAAAACAGCCTGCTTTCCTCATACCGTACCGTACTTGCAGAAATGCTCAACTACGGAAGCGGTAACAAAAACGAAAAATATAGAAAATTCAACGAGCCTGCCTGCAATATTTATATTGATCTCGTGAAAACCCGTAAGGCTATAGCTAAGGAACTGAAATTTGACAGCTACGAGGACTATATGTCCATGAGCTTTAACCGTGAATACACGAGCGATGAAATTGCGCCTTATATAGAAGCGATAAAGGAATATATTGTTCCGCTCTATAAATCGGCCGTAGATTGCGGCATGATGAATGATATGTATGACGGCCTTGACGCATACAGCACAGAGCAGACACTTGAATGCTTTGATACCTTCATTTCCAAGATGCCCGAGCAGATAGTCGAAGTTCGAGATTTCATGAAGAATTACGGACTTTACAACATATCTACCGAAGAGCACACCAGCGACAGCTCATATACGACCTATCTTGAAGAGTATGATACACCGTTTATGCTTATCAAAGCAGAGGGATATGCGGAAGATATGCTGACCCTTGTCCATGAATTTGGTCATTTCTGCGACGGATATGTGAACTATGATTGCGATGATAGCCTCGATACAATGGAGGTCATGTCGCAGGGGCTTGAATACTTGCTGCTGTGCTATCTTGACGATGCAAACTTAGCAGATTCACTCACCAGATATAAAATGCTGGATGAGATGTATCTGTATATAAATCAGGCCAGCTTCTACGATTTCGAGAAGCGAGTTTTTGCCCTGAGTGACGAGGAGCTGACGGTTGATAACATCAACAGAATCTTTGGAGAGGTTGCTAAAGAATACGGATACTATTCTGACAGCTCAACAGATGTTTCTTGGATTGATGTAACCCACTTCTTCGACTATCCCTTCTATGTAATCAGTTACTGCGTTTCCGACAGCGCTGCGTTTTCAATCTATAATATGGAGCTTGAAGAAACCGGTGCAGGTGTAGATATGTACATGAAGCTTTTGGATAAAGCCGATGACTATGATTTTATCGAACTTCTTGAAAATGAGGGAATGAAATCCCCCGTATCAAGTGATATGATAAAAGAAATTGCCCAGATACTTCAGGAAAGGCTTGGTTTATAATATGTTCAGAGAAATGAGAAGAAAAGCTCAGCAGCTGAGCGAAGAAGATAACATAGAAATACTAAACAGCGCAACAAGCGGTGTGCTGGCTGTGCTTGGCGATGAGGACTATCCTTATGCCGTGCCGGTAAGCTATGCCTATGAAAACGGCAATATCTATATACACGGAGCAATAAGCGGTCACAGACGTGATGCCGTTTTAAGCCACGATAAAGCCTCTTTCTGTGTAATAGACTGCGATGAAGTAATACCCGAAAAGCGTACCACCTGTTATAGAAGTGTTATCGCTTTCGGAAAAGCATCAATCGTTGAGGATAGCGAGGAAAAACGCAGAGCGCTCATTCTGCTGGGGCAGAAGTATTCCGCAGATTACGAGGAAGATTGCCTCGAAGAAATCAAAACAGAGTTCTCTCGCACCTGCGTGACAAAGCTTGAAATAGAACACCTGACCGGAAAAGCAGGTCTGGAATACGCAAAAAGAGAAAATCCGTGAATTGACACGGATTTTCTTATTGTCTATTGAAATACTTCAAAAAATTGTTATAATGTATCTGGCTTAAAACTTGAAGTATTTCGGAGGCAACCATGAAATATATTATTATATCACTTGTTGCTTATTTGATTGGATCATACTGCTCGTCAATACCTATTTCAAAGAAGTACTTTGGCGACGATATAAGAAATAAGGGCAGCGGTAACGCAGGAGCAACGAACATGGCAAGATGCTATGGAATTAAAGCGGGGCTGATAGTCCTTGGCTGTGATATGCTTAAAACCGTTGTTGCAATGCTGATAGGAAAATATCTGGCAGGGGATAGCGGGGAAGCGCTCGCAGGAGCATTTTGCATAGTGGGTCACTGCTTCCCGATATTCTTCGGCTTCCGCGGAGGAAAGGGTGTTTCAGTCGGCGCTGCACTTGGATTAATGCAGGGAATAGGCGTTTTTGCGATAATCATGGCGGTGTTCTTTCTTGTTGCCATTCTCGGAAAAAAAGTATCCCTTGCCTCAATGACTGCGGCGGCAAGCCTACCGTTCGCTGCTCTGATTCTCAGTGCACCTGAGCCTTTGCTTATAATGTCTGTTTTTTCAGGCGTTCTGGTAATAATTATGCACCACGAGAATATAAAAAGACTAATAAGCGGAACGGAATCGGACTTCAAATTCAAAAAAATGTAGTGGAGAAATTTGGGCTGAAAATTTGTTAAAAACACCGAAATTGTTGCTATGATGTTTCGGTAGTCTTGACAATTATTGCTCAAGTGTGTAACATATACCCATAATAACGTGGAGCGCTGAGGGCGGTTCCACACTATTATAACAATGAAAAGGAGATAATATTATGCCTAAGTTTGATGAAATTACCGGCAAGCAGTTCTGTGAGGACTATAACGGCAAAGAGCTCTTCAAGGAGTTCATCCCCGTAATCGGCAAGATGCCCAGCATCGCATACAGACCCTTCTACAAGAAGCAGGCTAAGGACGTTGTTGGCTACATCCTCGGTAAGGGCTACTGCGATGAAGCAGCAAAGGACGCTCTTATTGAAAAGTTCAATGCTCTGTACGGCGACAAATAATCAGGAGTAATCCGAAAGGTAAGAACGCGAGCACTTTGAGTGCTCGCGTTTTTTTATGTGTTCGAATAAAAATGAATAATGAAACTCGGCGTGTTGCAAAATCACTGCACTTTTTGGCAAAAAAACAAAGAAAATGAATTTTTTCTAACTTGCTATTGAAATTTTCGATAATTGTGTCTATAATGTGAACAGTGTTAAACACAAAATTAACATACATAGGAGAGAAAACATGATTGAAAAAATTGATGGCGTTGTCAACGCCATAAGCGGTGTACTCTATAAGCCGTACATCGTACCCCTGCTTCTGGTACTTGCAGGACTTTACTTCACAATCCGCACCGGACTTATTCAGTTCAAGCTGTTCGGTGAGTCCATCCGTGTAGTATCCGAAAAGCCGAAAGAAAAAGACGGCATTTCTTCCTTCCGCGCACTGATGGTATCCACAGCATCCCGTGTTGGTACCGGCAACATCATCGGTGTTTCTGCAGCAATCATCATGGGCGGCTTCGGTGCAATCTTCTGGATGTGGATAACCGCAATCCTCGGCGGCGCATCTGCATTCGTCGAATCAACTCTTGCACAGATCTATAAGAAGAGAGACGAAGACGGTACCTACTATGGCGGCCCGTCCTACTACATGCAGGACGCACTCAAGCAGCGCTGGCTGGGCGTAATTTTCGCAATTATCCTTATTCTGACCTATGCAGTCGGCTACAACATGCTGGCTTCCTACAACACCCAGTCCACCTTTGAAGCATTCAGCTTCTACCAGACTGCGCCTATGCTGAAAATTTTTGGTTATAAAGTAAGTCTTGTTTCCGTTATTATCGGCGCAATTCTTGCAGTTCTCTTTGGTGTCGTTGTTCTCGGCGGTGCAAAGCGCCTGACCAATGTTACCGGCGTTCTGGTTCCCATCATGGGCATCCTCTACGTTATCGTATCCCTCGTAATTCTTGTTATCAACATCAAGTACATTCCCGCAATGTTCGCTGCAATCTTCAAGAGCGCATTCGACTTCAAGGCGATCTTCGGCGGCTTCACCGGCTCCTGCATCATGTGGGGCATCAAGCGTGGTCTTTACTCCAACGAAGCCGGTATGGGTTCTGCACCTAACGCAGCAGCAACCGCAGACGTTTCCCATCCTGCAAAGCAGGGCCTTGTACAGATGCTTTCCGTATTCATCGATACTCTGCTTATCTGCACCGCAACTGCATTCATGTGCATGTCCGGTCAGCTTAAGGTTGGCACCACCGATCTCAGCGCATATGTCGATGCAACCGGCAACCCCATTTCCGGTCTCTTTGTTCAGGACTCCATCTTTGCATCTCTTGGCAACATTGGACCTATCTTCATTGCAACCGCACTTTGCCTGTTCGCATTCACAACCCTTATCGGTAACTACTACTACTGCGAAGGCTGTCTTAAGTTCATCCTTAAGCGCACCCCCAGCAAGGCATTCATTACCTGCTTCCGTCTGGTAGCAACCGTTCTCGTATTCCTCGGCGCAGTTCTTTCTGCAGGCCTCGTATGGGATACCGCAGATATGCTCCAGGGCCTGATGGTTGTAATCAATGTTCCCGTAATCATCATCCTCGGCAAGCCCGCAATCGATGCTCTCAAGGACTATTTGAAGCAGCGTAAGGAAGGCAAGGATCCTCACTTCAAGGCTGCAGACATCGGTGTCGATAATACCGAGTGCTGGAACTAATCCAATCTAAATAATAAGAAAACACCCGTTTATTAAACGGGTGTTTTTTTAATGCCTATTTAAAATACAAGCTGAACTAAAATCATGTAACAGGCCGTACCGCCGACAATGCTGAGAAGTGCGCTGCGCCGCCAGAGATGAAGAGCAGCGGTGAAAGCACATGCGATAAGGTAGGGCGCCCATCCTGCGGCAGTGGAAAAGCTGATGCCCTTGATGCAGTAGATGACGAGCGTTGCCATGATTGCCATGGGGAGCACTTTGCCAAGATAGGTGACCACCGGCGGAACTTCCTTACCGCGGAAAATCAGGAAGGGGAAGGCACGTTCAAAAAAGGTGCACACTGCGCATATAGCTATAATGATAATTGATTGTGTTACCGATATTGCCATTTATGCTTCCTCCATTTCTGAGAATGCAGGTTCAAGTCTGCTGCGAAATACGGTGAGAAGTGTGACCGTTATCATAAGCGAGGGAAGAATAAAATTCTGCGGCCCGATGATTGCAAGGCAGATAATGCTCGAAACAAGAGCGATAACTGCGGGAAGCGGGCTTCCTGCACTTTTTAGCTGGTCAAGAAGAATGATTATAAACAGCGCAGTCAGCGCAAAATCAATTCCCGTTGTGTCAAAGGTGATAAGTGAGCCGATGAGTGCGCCGAGTACGCTGAGCACTACCCAATACACGAGAACAAGAGCCGCGGTAAAAACATATGCCATTTTCTCATCAACATCTTCGCCGAAATTGTGGGAGCAGTGCAGAGAGAATGTTTCGTCTGGAAGAGCAAAAATGAGGAAGTATTTCCATTTTCCGAAGCTTCTGAATTTTTCAATGAACGGCAGACCGTAGAATATATGTCGGCTGTTTAATAGCAGAGCCATGATTGTAACCGTGAAAAGGGAAACCCCGCCTGCAAAGAAGGTGACCATAAGGAATTGCAGAGAGCCTGCAAGAATGAACAGACTGCATGCGCCGGTCCATACAAAGTTATATCCTGCACTCTGCATCAGAACACCGTAAGCAAGGCCTACGGGGATAAAGCTGATAAAAATCGGAATGGAATGCTTAAGCGAATATAAAAAAGCTTTCTTCATGGCAACTCACTTCTTTCCTCTGTTACGGACATAGCTGAACGGGTCAGCATTGCCGCCGGAATACATGGTATAATTAAGGCTGGAGGTAATATGCTCGGACATGGCCTGACGTGCAAGCTCGGGAATGTGCATTTTTACAGCTTCAACAACTGCAAGATGGTTGTAAATAACGTTTGTTGACCATGGGTTATCTGAAGCAGAGCTTATTATGCTCATCATTGAAGACTGATACATGGTGAGATTGGGCAGAAGCAGCTCATAGCACTTTTTAACATAAACATTTCCGCAGGACTGCACGATGAGCATATGGAAGGGGAGGTCAGTTGCTATCATTCCCGCAGTATCGCCGGCTAAGACATACTCCTTAAAGGTGAGAGCGAGCCGTTCCAGTTCGAGAATGGTCTCCTCAGATGCGTGCATAGCGCAAAGAGCCGCTGCCTCACATTCAAGGGACGCACGCAGATCATATAAGTCAATCATGTCGCGCATGCTAAGGTCAATGACATAATATCCGTTTGCATCAGCCTTTGTTGTAACGAAGCCGCGCTCGTAAAGCGATATTATAGCCTCCGCAACGGGAGTTCTGGATATTCCCAGACTGGAAGCGATGCTGTTGACGTTAAGCTTGCTTCCCGGCGCGATACGCAGAGATACAATTTCATCGTAGAGCATTTCCGCAACTGTATCTCTCAGCTTCATGTTTGGACTTTTTTCAAGATAAACCTGTAATTCATCCGAAGTCATACTGTTTCCTCCACTGAACTTCATTTGACACAAATTTTTCAACATGCCTTAAAAATTGCATTTATTATGCAATACATTTTACTATACTGAGCATATATACGCAATGTTTGGATACAAAAAATAATATTTTGACAATTGAGGATAATAAAAAAACGAAACCAGCATAAGCTTGGGTCGTTTGTTTATGTGAGTTTATTACTTCTTGGACTTGATGTACTCGTCGATGCTCTTTGCACCGGTCTTGCCTGCGCCCATTGCAAGAATAACGGTTGCGGAGCCGGTAACAGCGGCGCCGCCTGCGAATACGCCTTCGCGTGCGGTCTGAGCGTTCTCGTCAGCTTCGATGCCGCCCTTCTTGGTGACGGTGAGGCCCTTGGTGGTGGAGCGGATCAGCGGGTTGGGGCTGGTGCCGATTGCAATGATAACTGCGTCGCAATCGAGAACCCAGTTGGAGCCCTCAACAGCAACGGGACGACGGCGACCCTTTTCGTCGGGCTCGCCAAGCTCCATCTTCTGAAGCTCGATGCCGGTAACGCAGCCGTTCTCATCGCCGTGGATGGCAACGGGGTTGTTCAGCAGCTGGAATTCAATGCCTTCAGCCTCTGCATGCTCGACTTCTTCCTTACGTGCGGGCAGCTCATCGCGGCCACGACGGTAGGTGATGTAAACATGCTCTGCGCCGAGACGCTTTGCAACGCGGGATGCGTCCATTGCAACGTTGCCGCCGCCGACAACTGCAACGCACTTGGGGTGCTTGATGGGCCTCTCGTAATCGTCGCGATATGCCTTCATGAGGTTGGTACGGGTAAGAATCTCGTTTGCGGAGTAAACGCCGAGGAGATTCTCGCCGGGAATGTGCAGGAACTGGGGCAGACCTGCGCCGGAGCCGATAAATACAGCTTCGTACTTCTCATCCTCGAACAGCTCGTCAATGGTCAGAGCCTTGCCGATAACTGCGTCGGTGATGATTTTAACGCCCATGTCTTCCAGATTCTTAACTTCTGCAGCAACGATCTCCTTGGGGAGACGGAACTGAGGAATACCGTAAACCAGAACACCGCCGGGCTTGTGGAATGCTTCGTAAATGGTTACATCGTAACCCATCTTGCGCAGGTCGCCTGCACAGGAGAGGGAGGAAGGACCTGAACCGACAATAGCAACTCTGTGGCCATTGGATTCGGGAACCTTAACTTCGTCCTTAACTTCCTTGTTCATGTGGTAGTCAGCAACAAAGCGCTCGAGACGGCCGATACCGACAGACTCGCCCTTGATGCCGCGGACACACTTAGATTCGCACTGTCTTTCCTGAGGGCAAACACGGCCGGAAACAGCAGGCAGGGAGTTGGTGGAAGTGATGATTTCATAAGCTGCATCGAAGTCGCCTTCTACGACCTTTGCGATGAACTCGGGGATGCGAACGGAAACGGGGCAGCCGGTGCGGCACAGAGGATTGGGGCAGTTGAGGCAGCGCTTTGCTTCGTCAATTGCCATCTCGGGAGTGTAGCCCAGAGCGACCTCGTCAAAGTTACCGGCACGGACAATAGGATCCTGCTCCGGCATGGGGTTCTTTTCCATCTTCATATTAGCCATTGCGCTTACCTCCGGTCATATTGCAGATATGCTGTGCAGCTTCATCCTGCTCGTCTTTGTAGAATGCTGCGCGCTTGATGAGGGAGTCGAAGTCAACCTCGTGTGCGTCAAAGTCGGGGCCGTCAACGCAGGCGAACTTGGTCTCGCCGCCAACGATAACGCGGCAACCGCCGCACATGCCGGTACCGTCGACCATGATGGGGTCGAGGGAGATAATGGTCTTAATGCCGTAAGGACGGGTGGTATCAGCAAGGAACTTCATCATGATGTCAGGACCGATTGCAATAACGCGGTCAAACTGGGGCTTGCCCTCTGCGATATTTGCGTCGATTTCCTGCTTCAGATACTGGGTGGTGAAGCCCTTCTCGCCGTAAGTGCCGTCATCGGTGCACATGATGAGCTTGTCGGAAGCAGCCTTGAGCTCGTCCTTAAGGATGACGATGTCAGCGCTTCTGAAGCCTGCGATAAAGGTTACGTCGATGCCCTTCTCGTGCATCTCTTTTGCAATGGGGTATGCGATTGCGCAGCCAACGCCGCCGCCGACAACACAGACCTTCTTGAGACCGTCCATCTCGGTAGCCTTACCGAGGGGGCCTACGAAGTCGGTGATGTAGTCGCCTTCTTCAACGGTGTGGAGCATCTTGGTGGTGCGGCCGGCAGCCTGAACCATGACAGTAACAGTGCCCTTTTCGCGGTCGTAACCTGCGACGGAAACGGGAACACGCTCGCCCTGCTCGTCAAGACGGAAAATGACGAACTGGCCGGCCTGTGCATGCTTTGCTACCAGCGGTGCTTCGATCTCGAACAGGCAAATGGACTTTGCGTCGTTCAGAAATCTTTTGGTTACTACTTTAAACATCTTATTACCTCTTGTCTCAATAGAATATTTTGATACTCGTAATTGGGTAACTTCACTAAGTTTACTTTATATTAAAAGGAATGTCAACAGCCTAATTGACAGCGAATGTCCAAAAAACGTAGATTTTTCAATGGTTTTTCGCGAATCATTGATTATATTTTAACAGACAGAAGGCGCGAAATTTCAATCTTTTATTGCCTGAGTGCAAAAACTGGTTTATTATGATAAGTGCTTGGAGTGATGATTATGATTACAATAAAACCTTTCGGCAAAGATTACATGCTTTATACACTTGAGAATGCAAAGGGTATGAAAGTCGGCATTACCGACCTTGGTGCAACAATCCAGTCAATTACCGTAAAAAACAAAAGCGGCGGATTTACAGATGTTGTGCTCGGCTATGATACTCCCGAGGAATATCTGAGCAATGAGGGCTTTGTGGGAGCGTTTATCGGAAGATACGCAAACCGCATAGGCGGCGCCCGCTTTGAGCTGGACGGCGTTGAGTATAAGCTCTGCGCAAATGACGGGGAAAACACCCTTCATGGCGGCCGCGGCTATGACCGAAGACGGCTGCACGCATCGGCTGATGAGAGCGGAGTAACATTTTCAATCCACGATCCGGACGGCGAAAACGGCTTTCCGGGCAATGTGGACGCAAGCGTGCGTTATGAGCTTACAGACGATAATACACTTATAATTAAGTACAGCGCCGTCAGCGATAAGAATACGGTGCTCTGTCTTACAAACCACAGCTATTTCAATCTTCACGGCGAAGGAAACATACTCTCCCAGAATTTGCGCATAGCCGCAGACGGATATCTCCCTGTGGATGACAAGCTTATTCCGACAGGGGAGATAAGAGAGGTCGAGGGTACGGAATTTGATTTTCGCGAAATGCGCAAGGTAGAAAGCACAATGTACGACCATTGCTTTGTGCTCGACGGAAGCGGATTATGCGCCGAAATGTACGATGAAGAAAGCGGTATAGATATGACAGTTCATACTGATATGCCGGCAGTACAGCTCTATTGCGGCGGCAGCCTGACTAACAGAAAGGGTAAAGGCGGCGCAGTTTATGATAAGGGCTCAGCTCTTTGCCTTGAAACTCAGTTCTATCCCGATTCACCGAATAAACCTGAATTTCCCTCGGCTGTTCTGAAAGCAAATCAGCATTTTGAGAGCCGAACCTCTCTGAAATTTGAAGTGAAATAGTTATAAAATAATTTTTCTGATAAATTTTTATAATACTTTTTCCTTTGAAAAATAAGGACATTTCTGGCAGAAAAGTATAATTGTAAATTTTTTCAGGTTGACAAAGGTTTGTTATTGTTATAACTTATAGACCAACGTCAAAATGGAGGATTTATATGAAAAAGAGAATTCTAAGCCTGCTTACCGCAGTCTTATTGATGTTTTCGATTGTTCCGAATGCGTTTGCTGTAGATAACTATTATCATATCGTAGATAAAAACGATCCCCGCATCGATAAAATGATCGAGGCGATCAGTCAGCAGAATTTTAAAGATTCCGGCACAACAGCAAAGAAAGCACAGACAACAATTAAACATATTATATTTGATGCAAGATTTGCTGCCATCGGCGGAGAAGGCTTTAATTACCCCAACTCCGGCAATTATTTCACTCTGATTGATGACGGTACATATCAGGTCGAGATCCGCGGCGCAACCGGTTGCTTTGCATATGCAAACTATGTAAGCAATATGGTTTACGGCAAGGAAAGAGGTACAGCAGGTCTCAGCAATGAGATAGGCAGACAGATGCCTACTCCCGAATCGCTCAAGGCACTGCTCACCACTCAGGCACAGGCAGGCGAGCATCTGCGTATAGGTGAGGTTCACTCTGTTGCATTTGTTTCCGCCGATGCTGACGGCTTCTATTGCATGAGCTATCAGAACGTTCAGAATACCAACAATATCGAGCTTCAGTACTGGACCTACGAGGACTTCATTAATTACAGCTACTATGTAGGTCGTCCTATGTACCTGTTCAATGCAAACAAAGCGCTTAACACCGACCTGGACAATTACTATGGCGATGACGAAATGGTAAATCCCTTTACCGATGTTTCGAAGAATTCTGTATACTATGATGCAGTTGTCTGGTCTTTCGAAGAAGGCATCACCACAGGCTACACACCTACCGAGTATAATATCAACGGTGATTGCACCAGAGCACAGGCAGTAACCTTCCTCTGGCGTGCAGCAGGAGAGCCTGCACCAAAGAGCACAAAGAATCCTTTCTCCGATGTAAGCAATCAGGCATATTACTACAAAGCAATACTCTGGGCAGTGGAAAATGGAATAACCAAAGGCTATGAGGATGGCACATTTCACCCGAATGCAACCGTAACCAGAGCTCAGTTTGTAACCTTCCTCTGGCGTGCAGAGGGAAGCCATTCACCCAAGGATACAAAGAACATCTTCCCCGATGTAACCGACCCCAACTACTCCGAAGCGATTATCTGGAGCAACGAAAACGAAATTGCCAAGGGCTATGAGGACGGTACCTTCAGACCCGCTAACACCTGTACCCGCGGACATGTTGCCATGTTCATGTTCAGAGCTTTTGCAGAATAAAACTTAATCATTGTTAATATAATTCCCCGATGCTGGATCAAAGCAGCATCGGGGAGTTTTTTATACACTTGCGCGAAAATGTACAATTGTTCAGAAATTGTCAATTTGCACAAAGCACCATAAACTTTCTATACAAAATAGAGAAAATGCACAAACAAATTGACTTGAAAAGGAGTAAGAGCTAAAATATTAACAAGCATACTATGCTTGTCATAGTACACGAAAGTATAAAAGAAATGGGGGAATTAACAATGAGAGACCTACAGTATCTTCAGTATTTTGAAGACCTCCTGCAGGAGGCAAACAACGAACTCATTGCCAAAGCAAAAGCAGAAGGCAAAGTCTGCGCCGCATTTTTGTGCGAAAACACGCCTGAGCCGCTTATGAATCTCGGCAATGCCTTTGGCGTGCGCCTTTTTGCACCGAATACCGGCTCAATGGACATTGCGACCTACTACATGACCAGCCTTCTCTGCGAAAACAGCCGCGCTCTGCTTGAGAGAGCGATAGAAGGCGGCTACAATTTCGCTGACTGTCTTGTAGCACCCGATGGATGCACCATGATAAACCGCTGCGCGGAAAACATGGAGCTTCTGCATACCATGGATGGCGGCAAAGACAAATTCTTCTATGAAAACATGGAAATTGCACTCAAGGCAGACGAAAACGGCGTTGAGCTGATGAAGCTGCAGTGCAAGAACCATATACTCACACCTCTTGCAGAGAACTATGGCATTGATGTTTCTGAAGAGGCTATAAGAAAAGCAGTGAAGGAGCATAATGAAATCTGTGAGATAATCATGGCGCTGAGCGAATTCCGCAAGGAAGAAAATCCCCGTATTACCGCTTATGAGTTTGCCGTGTTCACTCTTGCTACATATGTATGCCCCAAGTATCTTATCAAGGAAAAGCTTCAGGAAACCCTGAAGGAGGTTGAAAAGAGAAAACCGGATGACAGGAAGTACCGTGCCCGCGTTGCTCTTGTCGGCTCGGAAATTGACGATGTTGAGCTTATAAAGCTCATTGAGGAATGCGGTGCCTATGTCTGCGTTGACCGCTATTGCTTCGGCGCATTCCCCGGAAGAGTTCCCATTCCCGTAAATGATGAGGAAGATATACTGACTCAGGTTGCACGTCACTATGTCATGCTGAGCCAGTGCCCGCGCTACATGGATATGCCCAAGGTTTACGGACGTAAGCAGTATGTTGCTGAGCTTGCAAAGGAATTCGGCGCTGATGGCATTATTTATGAGCAGGTCAACTTCTGTGACCCGTGGGCATACGAAAAGCTTCTGGGTTCCACCATGCTTCAGGACGACTATGGCTTCCCCGTACTCAGCGTTAACAGACCTTATAATATATCATCCTCTATCGGACAGATGCGCACCCGCGTTCAGGCATTCGTAGAAAGCATTGAAATCAAGAAAATTCAGGGAGGTGCCAGAAAATGAAGACCGTTGATGTTGTATATAACACCAGAAAGAAAAAGGGCGAAACCCAATATGGCAAGCTCTTCAATGACGGCAAGGTAAGAAAACGCCGTGAGTGGCGCGGTCTCAAGGACACCCTTTATGATTTCAGCAGATGGCTGTACCTTTGGGGTATAGTATTTGATGTTACCATGTCCAAGGGCGCAATAAAGGGCCTTTTCCGTTATCGCTGGATGTCCAACTATCTGGCAGTACCTCATGCAGTGGATAAGTTCACCATCGGTATGCGCGATGAAACCCTCCGCATTACCCATACAGCAATGGACTTTGTTGTAAAGGACGTTGCAAAGTGCATCAAGGAGACTCTTCGCGGCGACCGCAGATGCGGTAATGACGTTGAATTTTCAAATAAATGCGTTCTCTCCGATGAAAACGCAATGACAGTCTTCATGATGGGCTACCCCATGCTGAAGGCGATATTGCGCGAGATTCCCACCATGTTCTCCGCAAATATCATGACCCAGTACTCCACCATGCACTATCTGGATGTTGCACAGCGATTCGGTATTCCCGGTGACGTTTGCCCCATGCCCGAAGCGGAGGCAGGCATCTCCATCGAGGATGATTTCTCTGTCCTCGGCAAGTGTGCAGTTCAGGTCAATACCACCTGTGACGGCTCCCTCATGGGCAACGGCCTCATCGCAAAGCGCCTTGAGCGCGAGTACGGCATTCCCACATTCCAGCTCGCAGCACCTATGCGCCATGAGTCACCTGATGTTCTTGAGTACGCCGCAAACGACATGAAAAAGTGCATCGCTTGGGTTGAAGAGCAGATGGGCGTAAAATGGGACTGGGACGCATACTTCGAAGCCATCAAGCGCGTAAACGCAACGACACGCATGCGCTGGGAGTGGCTCGAAGTCAACTCCACCAACTATCCTCAGTTCTTCGGCGCGGTATTCTCTCTGTTTAACGATACCGACTATATGGGCAACTGCGGACGAAGCGCGGAATTTCCGCCCATTGAAAAGAAGATTATGAAGCTTGTTCAGCAGGGCTATAAGAGAAAGACCATGATGGCTCCCGAGTATCGCCACCGCTGCATCGTCTGGGGCGTTCAGCCGCAGTACTGCATCGATCAGCTTTACTGGATGGTAAACTGCTGGGGCGTTGTTCCTCTGACTGATATGCTCTCAATGGTAGTTGACAAGCAGTTCTGTGAGGAGAATAAGCCCGAGAACTATGAGCAGGCATACAAAGATATGGCATATCTGAATATGAACATGATCATGCGCAATAAGACCCACGGCGGCTACGAAGTCCTCGTTGATGAGCTCTGGGAGCATGTTGAGAGAATGAATGCCGACATGGTAATGATGTGGGAGCATATGTCCTGCAAGGCGCTCAACGGTATGCACGGCCAGTTCGAGGATCAGGCAAGAGAACGCGGCATCCATATCGTCTGGGTTTCCCACGACCTTTGCGACCCACGTGTCTTTACCCGTCAGGCAATCCGCGACCAGTTCAGCGAATATATGCGCACGGTTATGCGTGAAGAGCCTCTGGATCCAAGCATCGAGTTTATGCCCGATGAGCACGCATG
>JAZLGD010000094.1:0-2913 GCA_045616105.1 Oscillospiraceae bacterium
CGAGGCAAAGCTTGCGTCAATCTGCAATGAGATATTCCGCGACATCGATCAGGATACCGTAGAATTTGTGGATAACTATGACGGCAGCATGAAAGAGCCCAGCCTTCTGCCTACCGCTTTCCCCAATGTCCTTGTTTCATCAAACACGGGTATTGCTGTAGGTATGGCAAGCCAGATATGCGGCTTTAACCTCGAGGAGGTCTGCCAGACCACCATTAATTACTTAAACGACCCTGAGTGCGATATTCTTGCAACTATGCCCGCTCCGGATTTCTCAACCGGCGGCGAGATAATATATGACCGCACCGAGATGGAGAATATATACCGAACAGGCCGTGGCAGCTTCAAAGTGCGCTCGCGCTGGCGTTATATTCAGAAAGAGAACATAATCGAGATATACGAGATACCTTATACCACCACATCAGAAGCAATTGTGGATAAGGTTGCAGAGCTTATCAAGGCGGGCAAAATCCGTGAAATCAACGATATGCGAGACGAAACCGATCTTAGCGGCCTTAAGCTCGCAATTGATCTCAAACGCGGAACAGACCCCGATAAGCTTATGCAGAAGCTGTTTAAGCTCACTCCGCTTATGGACAGCTTCCCCTGTAACTTCAACATTCTCGTTGAAGGCAATCCTAAGGTTATGGGCGTCGGTGAAATCGTCAGCGAATGGTGCGCATGGCGTATGGAATGTATCCGCCGCAGAGTATATTTCGACCTTGCCAAGAAGCGTGATAAGCTCCATCTTTTAAACGGCCTGAGCCGAATACTCCTTGATATCGATAAGGCGATAGATATAATCCGCAATACCGAGCTTGAATCCGAGGTCGTACCAAACCTGATGATGGGCTTCGGCATAGACAAAATTCAGGCTGAATATGTTGCGGAAATCAAACTGCGTAACATCAACAAGGAATATATTCTCAAGCGCATATCCGAAAGAGAAGAGCTTGAGGAAATGATTGCCGACCTTGAGGATACGCTCAAGAGCCGCCGAAGAATCAAGTCCATAATCATCAATGAGCTCAAGCAGATAATTAAGAAATACCCCAGCCCGCGTAAGACAGGCATAGTCTATGCGGATGAGGTGGAAGAGTTTGAGGAAGCTGAAGTCGCTGAAGATTATCCGGTAACAATGTTCCTTTCAAACGACGGTTATCTCAAGAAGATAACTCCGCTGTCTTTGAGAATGAGCGGCGAACAGAAATTCAAAGAAGGCGACAGCCTGAGAATGTCTGTTGAAACTACAAATAATACCGAGATTTTAGTGTTCACGGATAAACAGCAGGTCTATAAGACAAAGCTATCCGATTTTGAGGATACCAAGGCCTCGGCACTCGGAACATATCTCCCGGGTAAACTGGGAATGGATGACGGCGAGAGTATTCTGACCGTTGTATTCCCCGAAAACTATAAGAAAAACATTCTTCTGTTCTTCGAAAACGGCAAGGTTGCCCGTTTTGAACTCAGTGCATATGAAACCAAGACAAATCGCAAGAAGCTGATTAACGCCTATTCGGATAAGAGTCCGCTTGTCAGCGTAATGACCATATCTGAAGAGATTAATGTCGCAGCATTTTCATCTGACGGCAGAGCGCTTGTTTTCAATACATCACTTCTTGCAGTTAAAACAAGCCGCAGCACTCAGGGTGTTGCCTGTATGAGCATTAAGAACAAGCATAAGCTTGTTTCGGCTGCGCCGCTTGAGGAAACTGCAATCAGCAATCTGTCAAGATACAGAGTGCGTTCAATTCCCGCGGCCGGTGCGCTGCTCAAGGACGAGGACAGGGGAGAGAAACAGCTTTCACTGATAGATTGAGGTGCATTATATGAAAGTTACAAAAAAGAGTGAGATTGTACTGCAGTATCTTGTAATCGCAATCGGCACAGCCCTGTATGCAGTCGGTTTTCAGTATTTCCTCTATCCCAACTCAATAATTGTCGGCGGTGTTTCCGGTATAGCGATGATTGTAAATCTGCTTACGAGACTGCCCGTCGGTTTGCTTACCGTTGTTTTGAACATACCGCTGTTTATACTCGCATGGAAGCATTTCGGCCCCAATTTCCTTATAAGCTCGCTGGTAGGTGTGGTTCTTTCATCAGTTTTCATCGATATTCTTGCTGCGCACCCGATTAATGCCACTGAGGATTTGCTGCTTGCGTGCTTCATCGGCGGCGCAATCAAAGGCTTCGGTCTCGGACTTGTGTATTATGTCGGTGCGACAACGGGCGGTGTAGATATTGTCGCAAAGTTTGCCCGCAGAAAGTATCCGTATATAAACTTCGGTACCATCGTTCTCGTGATGGACAGTGTTATCATCATCATGTTTGCCGTGATTTTCAACAAGATCGAGAGCGCGATGTATGCGGTAATTGCAATGTTTATCGCATCAAAGGTTGTTGACCTTGTCCTCTACGGCATGGATAACTCAAATGTCTGCTATATAATAAGCAACGAAAGCGAAGAGATAATCAGGGAGATTAACGAAACTCTTAATCGCGGCGTAACAATTCTCGAGGGTAAGGGCGCGTATTCCCATGAGGATAAGCAGGTGCTTCTCTGCGTAATTAAGAAGCCTCAGATAACCGCAGTAAGAAAGATAATCAAAAATGTCGATGAGCGAGCATTCTTCATTGTAACGGACGCAAAGAACGTTTTCGGTAAAGGCTTCGGCGATATTGCGGATATGAACTAAAAATTTTGTCGGAACATTAAAATAGCACTTGACAAATTGCAAAAGTATGCTAAACTCTATAATGTTCCGTATGCGGGCATAGCTCATCCGGTAGAGCGCCACCTTGCCAAGGTGGAGGTAGCGAGTTCGAGCCTCGTTGCCCGCTCCAAATTTAAAACTCCAAGCCTATGGCTTGGAGTTTTTTTGTTGGGTTCTCGATAAAAAAACAAAAAAA
>JAZLGD010000095.1:0-3740 GCA_045616105.1 Oscillospiraceae bacterium
CTTGAAGTCAAGAGCCGAGAAGGTATCGTCGAATATTATTATCTCGGGGCGCTTGCTCAAGGCTCTTGCAATGGAAAGGCGCTGCTTCTGGCCGCCGGAAAAGTTTGTGCCGCCCTGTGCGACGGGTGAGTTTTCCTTGTCCTCAAGCTCGGAAACAAATTCCTCGGACTGGGAAATGCGAAGAGCGTCATCCAGAAGCTTATCGTCAGCTCCCGCTCCGAAAACCACATTTGACTTTACCGTACCGGAGAACATGACGGCTTTCTGGGATACATAAGAAAGCTTTTCGCAAAGCTCCTCTATCACATAGTCCTTTACATTCACGCCGTCGACAAGCACTTCGCCTTCGGTGGCATCGTAAAATCTGGGAATGAGATTCACCAGAGTAGTCTTACCTGAGCCTGTTGAGCCGATTATGGCAACGGTCTCGCCTTTATTAATCTTGAAGTTAATATCACTGAGAACGGAGCCGCTTCCGCCGGGATAGGTAAAGGAAACATTTTTTAACTCGATCTCTCCGTCGCAGGAGGCATTCTTTGCATTCTCGCTCTTACCGTCAACAATGGTGGGCTCGGTTTCAAGGACCTCGTTGATTCTTCCCGCTGCGACAAAGGCGCGGGGTGCGATAATGAACACCATTACCACCATGAGGAAGGACATGATAACCTGCATCGCATAGGACATGAAAACGACCATGTCCGCAAAAATGGAAACACGCTCGGCAATGCCCGCCATGCTGTTTACCACGACAGCATTAATGAGTATGGCGCCTATCCAGTAGATAGACATACTGAGACAGTTCATGACCAGAGTCATAAACGGACTCAAAAGCATCAGTGATCTGTTTGCAAAAAGGGCATTGTCTCTGAGCTCCGTATTTGTCTTTCGGAATTTCTCTTCCTGATATTTTTCGGCGTTATACGCTCTTACAACACGGATACCGGTCAGGTTTTCACGTGCAGCATGGTTCAGTCCGTCCTGCAGCCACTGAATCTTCTTAAATCTCGGATAAGTCAGGCGCATAACAATGGCGAGGAGCACAACGAGTACCGCAACGGCAATACCGGTCGAAAGCGACCACTGCCACGCCTTGCCCGCAATCTTTGTTACTGCCCACACCGCCATGACGGGTGCTTTTATTACAACCTGCATGCCCATTACGATGAGCATCTGTACCTGCATAACATCGTTGGTTGAGCGTGTAATGAGGCTTGCGGTAGAGAAAGAGTTGATCTCCTCCATGGAAAAGGACTCAACCTTATCGAAAAGTGCCTTGCGCAGGCGCTTTGAAAATCCCGCTGAGATTACAGCGGCAAAGAAGCAGACGATAATGGACGAGACAAGGCTTCCCAGCGAGCACAGCAGCATCTTGCCGCCGGCTGCCCATATATCGTGCATTGCGCTGCCCTCGGTCTCAACAAGCTTTGTGATCTCGGACATATAGTCCGGCAGCTTGAGATCGAGCCATACCTGCGAGACTATAAAAACAAGGCTCAGCAGAAAATACAGCCATTCTTTTTTGTTGATATATCTAAGAAGTTTAACCATTAAGTTGCAACTGTCTCCTTTGTTTCCTTAATTTCCGGTTCATTGATTTTTTCAAGGATAAGATTACTCGCAAGCTCAGCTGTGACCTGCGTAGGATTGTTTTTTGCGAACTCGCCGTCTATTACCTTTAAAATGTCTATGTAAACATCGGTTTTCTTAAAAGGTCCGTCTTTTGCAATTCTGTTTGTTCCGCGAAGCGCAACAACAACGACGGGCGCGCCCGCCTTCTGCGCCACCTTGAATGAACCCGCGTGGAACGGCAGAAGTCCTTCACCTTTATTACGAGTGCCCTCGGGATAGATGCACGCTGAGGCTTCATCGTTCTTAATAAGCGCCGCCATCTTGTTTATGGTTTTCAAGGCCTCTCTGTTATTATCCCTGTCCATTACAAGGCAGCCGGTCTTGTGCATGACTTTTCCGCCTATGGGAATTTTGAAGTTTTCCGCCTTGGAGGCGTAAATGATATTGTAATCCTTAAGCACTGGAATTTTCACAATGGGGTCAAACATTGACTTATGGTTACACACCATCAGGAAGCGCTTATCTGTAGGAATCTTTTCAAGTCCCGTTACATGAATTCTGGTGTTAAACACGATGCAGATAGCTTCCGCGAGTGTGTTAAGCTGTACGAGCCAGAATTTTGATGGCTTGTCCTGAGGCTTTTTCAGATCAACGGTGAGCTCCGTAATGATAAATAGCAGTATCGCATAGACAAGGAATATTCCGACACAGTAAGCTGCGAAAAGCAAAACTGTAATCCAGATCAAATTATACCAGGGCTGAGCCATAAAACATGAAAACATTGTTATCGCCGTACTGATGACACTCATGCCCGAAATGATTTTTATTAACATAAACCACACTCCTCGGTCGGTTTCTAAATCTCAAAAAGGCGCTATTTTATTATTGTATCACTAATTTCGTATTTTCCAACAGATATTTTAAATTTTTTGAGTATTTTTCAATTTGTTAACGTATTTTTTAATGTTACGCAAAGGCAAACCTGAAATTTTCACTCTTGTCCGTATCGACAATAAAGCGTCTGGCATTAGCCTTAATTTGTGATTTTTTGTATGAATTGCACATCTGCAAATTGCAAATTTTCACACTTTCGTAAAAAATAATAAATTTGGGATTTTTATGCCGAAACAGGGCATTTTCAAATTGCTTTTTACTTTAATTTAGTATAAAATACGTAATTAGCTCTAAGAAAGCAAAATATGTATAGGAGTGAAAAATTCTTATGATCTACCTGGCACCCATAATGGCAGTGGTCGCACTGGCGTTTGCAGCTTATAAGACTGCATACGTGTCCAAGCAGGATGCAGGTACCGAGCGTATGAAGGAAATCTCCGCCGCTATCAGCGATGGCGCAAGAGCATTCCTCTTCGCAGAGTACAGAATCCTGGCAATCTTTATCGTAGTCCTTTTCCTGGCAATCGGTCTGTTCATCGGTTGGTCAACCGCTCTCTGCTTTGTTTGCGGAGCGATTTTCTCCATCCTCGCAGGCTACATCGGCATGAACGTTGCTACCAAGGCTAACGTCCGTACCGCTAACGCTGCTAAGGAAAGCGGAATGAACAAGGCTCTTTCCATCGCATTCTCCGGCGGTTCCGTCATGGGTATGTGCGTTGTCGGCCTTGGCCTTCTCGGCGCATCCGTTCTTTATCTTATCATCCGTGACACCAACGTTCTGTTTGGTTTCTCTCTCGGTGCTTCCTCTATCGCACTGTTTGCCCGTGTTGGCGGCGGTATCTACACCAAGGCTGCTGACGTCGGCGCTGACCTCGTCGGCAAGGTCGAGGCAGGCATCCCCGAGGATGACCCCCGTACCCCCGCTGTTATCGCTGACAACGTTGGCGCCAACGTTAGCGACGTTGCAGGTATGGGCGCTGACCTCTTCGAAAGCTATGTCGGCGCAGTTATCTCCGCTATGACTCTGGGTGTTGTTATCAGCGCAAACAGCGTTGTATTCCCCATGGTTATCGCAGCATTCGGTATCATCGCTTCCGTTATCGCAACCTTCTTCGTTCGCGGTAAGGAAGGCGCAAATCCCCATGCAGCTCTTAAGATGGGTTCCTACGTTTCCGCTGGTCTCGTAGTTATCATCTCCATCATCTTCAGCAAGGTTATGCTCGGCGATTTCAAGGCATCCTGGGCAATCATCTCCGGTCTGGCTGTCGGTCTCGTTA
>JAZLGD010000096.1:0-18576 GCA_045616105.1 Oscillospiraceae bacterium
ATGATAAAGCACCATACAGGCTGATAATCTCGCATTGGGCATGGTCGTTCCTCCGTCAGCTTTTTCTTTCGTCTCCCGAAAAGAGATAAAGCATCCTGATCTGTTCTTTACCGTCTTTCTTCCAGTCCATTATATCGAAAATATGCTTTTTTGTAAAGGCAAAGCCGCATAATTGAAGCGCTGCAGCAGCAAGAACGGTTTTCGGGCACATTAAGCCCCGGGTTATAGTTGTCACTAACGTTTTCCGTGACCAGTTAGACAGATACGGAGAGATAACCAATACGGTAAACAGCATCAGAGAGGGCATACTCGGCGCACCCGATGCAGTCTTGTGCCTTAACGCGGACTGCTCCCTTACATCATCCCTTGCAGGCAGTGTTCCCAACAGAATCATATATTACGGCATCAATAAGGGCGCTGTCCGCGAAACTGTCGGAGCGGGCCTGAGCGACGCTTCCTTCTGCATAAAGTGCAAGACAAAATATGAATTTGACTATATTACCTATGCTCACCTCGGCGGCTTCAGATGTCCCAGCTGCGGATATAAGCGCCATGTTCCGGATGTAAGCGTTGATGCGGTGACGGAAATGACACCGCAGAGCAGTACGGCCATAATCAGAATCGGGGATAAGAGCGCAAGGGAAATCAGAATAAATCTCCCCGCCGTATATAATGTATATAATGCCGCGGGAACCTTTGCCGCGTGCCTCGAAATGGGAATAAGCGAGGACACGATTGCCGATGCTCTTTCAAGCTTTAAATGCGGCTTCGGCAGACTTGAACGATTCGAACTCGGCGAGTCCGAAATGACCATGATGCTCATTAAAAATCCCGCCGGCTGCAACAGAGCAATAGAATTCCTCGAGAGCATAAAGGACGAGTTTGTTCTTGCTGTCTGCCTCAATGACCGCAGTGCAGACGGTACGGATATCTCATGGATATGGGATGCCGAATTTGAAAAGCTGGGCGCCATAAGCGACAGAATTTCAAAGGTGTATGTAAGCGGTGACAGAGCAGAGGACATGAATGTCAGAATCAAGTACGCAGGAGTCAGCCCCGAAAAAATCACAGTGGAGCATGACTATGAAAACCTGCTTACTCTGTGTGAAGAGCAGAAAATGCCCGTGTATGTAATACCCACATATACAGCGATGCTTGATTTAAGAAAAGTCGTGGTCAAACACTGCGGCGGCACAGACTTCTGGGAGGGCTGAGTATGAAACTTAAAATATGCCATATGTATCCCGATGTGCTCAATCTTTACGGCGACGGCGGCAACATAATCTGCATGGAAAAACGCCTTGGCTGGCGCGGAATCGAAGTCTGCGTTGAAAAAATGCCCATAGGTTCAGCAGGGTCGTTAGCAGATGCAGATATAGTTTTCATCGGCGGCGGTCAGGACTTTGAGCAGGAAGTTCTTCTCGAAGACATTAACCGCGGCAAAAGCGCAGAGATTAAATCCGCTATTAATGACGGCGTAACATTCCTTACAATCTGCGGCGGCTATCAGCTTCTGGGTACTTATTATAAAACCCATGACGGAAAGCAGTGCGATTTTGTCGGCGCGCTTGACCTGTATACAATCGGCAGCGATACGCGCATGATTGGTGACTATAAGTTTAAGTGCTGCGACAGCGCCGGCGGAAGTACGGTCGTGGGCTTTGAAAACCACAGCGGAAAGACCTATCTGGGAAGCGGACTGGAGCCTCTGGGCAAGATGCTTGCCGGATACGGCAATAACGGCGAGGACAAAACCGAGGGTGTGCATTACAAGAACGTTTTCGGAACTTACAGCCACGGCCCTCTGCTGCCGAAAAACCCCGAGCTGTGCGATTTCATTTTGCTTACCGCACTTGAGAGAAAATACGGAGTCTCCGAGCTTGCCGCTCTTGATGATACGGCAGAACTCGCTGCGCACGATCATATGTGCCGCAGAATAAAATGATAAACTGAATTGAATAAATAAAAGCACCCTTGAACAGGGTGCTTTTTTATATCATCGATTAATCTCACACGCGGTTTTGAATTCTTCAGGTGTGTTGCAATCGCACAGCAGGCTTTCATCACCGTCATAAAGAAACTTTGAAAAGCCTACACGGTTAAGAAGCTGTCTTACGGCGGTGTTGTCCGTCTGCAGGATCTGTTCGGCAATAATGCTGAGCCAGCGCTCATAAACGCCCATAAGCGGCTCAAGCATATCGCCGTGGGCGAGAATGCTTATGTTGCTTGAGCTGGTGAGATGAGTGTTGAGAAGCTCAGAAAGGACAAACACAGGCACGAGGGGCGTGTCAATGCTCGTCACAAGACAATGGGAGTTTTCCGCAGCAAGAAGCCCCGCGTGTATTCCCCCCAGCGGTCCTCTGAGCGGGTACTTATCAGCAACAAAGCGCGTACCCGCAATCGGTTTCGGATATCCCGAAATTATGATGTCGTCAATCCCGAGCTCGTGCATTTTGTTTACCTGATGCTCAAGCAGACTTATGCCGTTCCAGCTGAGCTCCGCCTTGCATGTCCCCATGCGAGTGGAAAGCCCGCCCGCAAGTATGATTGCGGAAACAGCTTCTTTTTTTCTTTTCATTCAAAATCAATCCTTACAACGTCTTTAACGTCGCGCTTGGAGTTGTTATCACCGAATACGATGAGGCGCAGACTTCCGTCATCGGAGAGAATGAGGTATGCGTCATCTCCGTTGTTTACAACTGCGGAGTATTCGTCTGACGCTGTGACGGTGGCCGTTGAGAACTCACCGCCACAGACTTCAGAAAGGATTACACCCTGTGCATCAATTTGCTTTTCCTCGCCCTTTCCGTTTACAACGGTTCCTGTGACGGGCGACATATCAAAGCTGGAAATTTTAACACTCTCGCCGTTTATGAGGACTTCGCCCTCGACTTCAGGCGTGCGCGTTGTCAGATGTATGACCGCGATGATTGCTGTCAGCGCTATAAGCAGAGCTATGATTATAATCAGTTTTTTGTTTTTCATTTTTTACATCCTTTCCTAAAGCGGGTTCAAGCTTTTCGGCAATTTTTCCGGCTAAAAGGCCGCATATTGCACCGCTTGTTAAAGATACACTTACGTACAGTAAAAGCACGACGCCGCGAAGCCGGAATACAATCATGTTCGCAGCGATGCAAGCTGCTACTGCCGCGATGGAATTTGCAATGACCAGACTATCGCTTCTGGAGAGCTTGAGCTTTCCTGAAACGAACAGAACGCAGTCTATTGCAAAGCCGGGGAGAATATATCCGATCGGAGCAAGTGCACCCATACTTCCGACAGTTCCCATGCAGAGGGCAATGCCGCTTTGAACAAGCCCCATCAATGTTCCGCTGCCGAAACGGGGTACAAATGCCGCCGCAACGACGATGAACATGAGGGAAAAGCTTGTGCCGACACCGCCGGGAATGTGGAGTGAATCGGTAAGGATGTTTGCTGCGGGTAAAATGAGCTTCTTTGCGAATATGCCCATGTCGCAGCACAGCGCCATGAATATAAGGCGCCTGAGTTTATTCCTGTTCATTATTGCTCCTTTTCAAAACGGAAGGTGCGGAGGTTTCCCGCCGCGCCCCGGTCACACAGCCATGGCGCGTGGCTTTAGGCCATGTGACTCGGAGTCTTTTTGTTGGGCTTAGTCTATGTGGATGACCGTTTCAGTCAGGTCCTCTGCCTTAACATTTGCGTTATGGAAGCGGGCGCGCTTTACGGTAATCTTGCCGACGTTGATTGCCTCGTTGGGGCAGAACTCAATGCAAGCCATGCAGCCGATGCAGTCGGTGCCGATAGTGGACTTGCCGTCAACAATTTTGATATTGCCCTTGGGGCAGATCTTTGCACACTGACCGCAGCCGATGCAGTTATCGTTTACGTTCATTGCAGCATTGATTTTCTTGTTGATGTTGGCCATGCCCTTGCTCTCAATGGCGAATATAAGGCCCTTAGGAGGCTTTTTGGCGCTCTTAATCAGGCGCTTTACATCGTGGGCAATTACCTTTGCGGCATTGTCGGAACGCTTCTGTGCGCCCTTGAGAGTCGTAGGAGGCATGGTGAGATAATGGGGCATAAGCCAGATTGCGGAGCAGTGATTGGAAACGCCCGTCCAGTAGTCAAGGTCGACGATCTTGTCAATCTTGTGCAGACCGCAGCCGGCATAACCGGCATACTGGATTATACCGAACTTGTAGGCGTCATCGCTGATTTTTATGGACTTTATGTGGTCCTCAACGCCGCCGGGAAGACCGCCGCCGTAGCAGGGGGTGATGAAGCCGACGCGCTTGTATGCGGTAGCATCTGTGATTTCAGGTGCTTTGCGCATGAGAACGATGTCGGTATCGCCGAGGTTCTTTGCAATTTCCTTTGCCATGTTAAGGCAGTTGCCGGAACCTGAGTAGCAATAGATAATGTTTTCGCTCATGTTCATTTCTCCTTATGCAATAATTTTAATTACATCATATTTATCCATGTTCTCGATTGCCTTTTTAACAGCGCCGAGATTATGGCAAATTGCAGCATTGTAAGTTTTGCCATTTTCCTCGAAGCTCAGCTCTTCGATGCCGCCGTCGAGCTTCCAGCCGCCTGCGGAAAACAGTGCGTCGTAGCGCTCGCAGCGTTCGTATTCGCCAAGCTCTTCAAGCTCAACACCGCGGCGGGTAGCGGGATTAACGCCGGTGCGCAGGAAGATGCGGTAAAGCTCGCGGACATTGATGAAGTAATCAACATCGCCGGTTTCCTTTGCTTCCGCACCGTAGGAATTGCGGCTTGTTATGTGATAAAGCTTAACATCGGGACGATTTTCGTGCATATAATCGCCGAATGCTTTCTGCATACTGTCATAGAACAGGAACTGCTTTTTAAGCTCGGGATAGTTCTTATCGAGGAAGTTCTTTGCGGCGAAGTCCTCAGCCATGATTACGCACTTTTTGCCCAGCTTTTTGTCAAGCGCCTCGACTGCCTGCCGGCGAGCTCTGTGCTTTGCGAAAGAGGGATTATATACATGGTCGATACCAATCTTATGGAGACCGTCGATGACCTGCTCATAGGTGAAGCTGCCCTTGGGTGCGCCGAAAAGTTCTTCGAGAGGACGCAGTACGCAGGAGCAAACCATTGCGGCGGTTTCGGTGCCGTACTGATGGGCAAAGTAGATTTCCTCATCCTTGTGCTCTTTCATGTAAAGCGCACCGGTGGGGCATACGTTTACACAGCGGCCGCAGCGGATACAGCCATCAGCAACAAGACCGTTCTTTGCGCCGACGGTCTGACCGTTTTCGGTCTTGATAAGACCGAGGATGCCAACGCCCTGAGCCTTGCATACATCAACACAACGGCGGCACTTTATGCACTTATTGGGATTGCGGATGATGCTGCCGGTGGAGTCATCGATTGCGAAATCGTGCTCGTGAATTTCAAAGGGGAGCTCATCAATGCCGAACTCAAGAGCTTTTGCCTGAAGCTCGCAGAAGCCGTCGCGAACGCAGTCGCAGAAGTAGCAATCCTTGCAGAATTTCGGGTCGAAGTCGGGGGCCTTGGTTGAGCCTATACGCAGGCAGTGGTGGCAGTCGACCGTGTGCTGGCGGAACATTTCCTGAACGGTTTCCTTGCGCTTGGAAAAGAGCTCGTCATCATCGGTGGTGATAACCATGCCCTCCTTGACCTTAGTTGCGCAGGCAAGCTTTTCCTTATCCTCGCCCTTGACTTTAACGATGCAGAGTTTGCATGCCGCCTTGGGCTTCATACCCTCGTAAGCGCAGAGGGTGGGAATGTATACGCCCTTGAGCTTTGCCGCCTCAAGAACGGTAATGCCTTCGGGAACTGTAACTTTTTTGCCGTTAAGAGTTATTTTTATATTAGCCATGATAGCGCCTCCTTAAATTGCTTCCACGCGGCAGGGCGTGTAGCGCCATTTGGGGTTGCCTGTGAGTTCGTCAAGATCCTTGTGGTCGGTGAGAACGTTGACGTGTTCGCCGACCTTTTTGCCCTGGAAGGTATATCCGAAGTGGTGGGGTATCATGCAGTAGCCGCGTGCGGTCTGCCATGTGTATTCAACGGGGATCTCAAGCTCGCCGGCCTGAGTGGAAACGCGCACCATCTGACCGTTTGCAAAGCCCAGCTCCTTGCCGTCTTCGGGATTCATTGCAAGTGTGTAGGGCTGACGGTACTTAAATGTTGCGGGGTTTCTCATACTTGCGTTCATGCCGTCGTCGGAATGGCGTCCTGCGGAGAGAATGAAATTGTATCCTCCCTCGAGCTCAAGCTCTTTTTCTTCCTGCTCGGGAGTAATGCGCTTAATGAATTCGTCAATCTCTTCGCACCAGAGGTGGAATTTCTTGTCCTTGTGTGCAATATGTCTTTCGAGCATTTCGTCGGGCTTTGCGTAACCGATGACTGCACCTTCGGGATGATTGTCAACAAGCTCGAATGCTGCATCCATTTCGCACCAATCCTTGAACATTGGCATATTTGCAAGCAGAGGATGCTTCTTCCAATCGTACTTTGCAGTTACAAGACCCTTGCCGCAAATGGGACTGGTGAGCATGCCTGCCCAGGAAATCGCGCGTGCTGCAGAGCCGTATGCTTTGCCGAGAGTAAGAGCTATGACGATTGCCAGCTGGTCAAAGTATTTGAGATGACCTGCCGCAGTCCAACCGAGGAGCTTTACGAAGTATTTCATTCTGTCGCCGGAGATTACCGCGTCCTCCGCAGCTCTGTAAAGCCACTGAGGAAGCTTGGGAACAACGCCCATTGCCTCGGCAATCTCTGCGAGAATCATTGTGTCTTCCTTAGGCTCGCCAACAGGTCTGACAACCTGTTTGCGGGACTGGAAAACGATTTCGGGATAGTTGAGGGTAAACGCGTTCATATCGCCGCCGCCCTCATAGGCATTCATGCCGGGGAGAACATAGTCGGCAATTCGTGTAACCTCGGTTTCGGTGCAGTCGATAGCGACTAAGAGCTCGAGATGCTCGAGAGCCTCTTTCATCTTGTTGGAGTCGGGATAACTGCGCAGGGGATTGCCCAAGGAGGTGAACATGATGCGGATTCTGTCCTCGTTGTCGCCCATGACTTCGTCGGGAATAATGCCACAGGGGAATACGTTCATAACAGGGAAGCGGTTTGTGACGGGACCGCGCCATGTTTTGGGATCGTGCTCGTCGCAGAAGGTTCCGCGTTCGATAACGCATTCGGGAACGATGCTGCCGCCGGGTACGAGAGCCATGCCGCAGATTACTGTGAGAACTATACAAAGATAGCTGTCAAGGGTGCTGTGGCGGCCGAAGAAAATGCCCAGGTCCTGGTGCATGCCCCATTTCTTCGTGGTGAGGACTCTTGCGAAGTCCTCTGCCTGCTTGCGGGGAACACCGCAGACACGCAGGTGATTATCAATATCGATGTTCTTAAACCAGGGACGTGCTTTTCCCCAGTCTGCAACATATTTGTTTATGTATTCCTTTGCTTCCCAGCCGTTTTCAACAATTATAGCAATCAGAGCGCGTAAGAACAGAGAGTCGGTGCCGGGCTTAAGCGCAATGTGCATATCAGACATTCTTGCGGTTTCCGAAAGGCGAGGGTCAATGGTGATGACCATCTTGTCGGGGTCCTCGGAGAACTCGCGGCAGACCTTTCTTGCGTCCGGTATCTGGTGAGAAACATAGGAGTTGGAGCCCCAGTAGATGATGACTTCGGATTCCTTGTCGTCGGGCTCGAGGAAGTGCATCTGGTCGCCGAGAATTTTGCCGTGACTCCACCAGTTGCCCATGAATTCAATGCCGATGGGGTTAAAGACATACTGGCTTCCAACGCCATAGGTTATTGCCTTGCCGATTGCGTAGGGAGTCTGCACGGAACCGAGAGCGCCGCCCAGAAATGAGAAAGAGCGGGGGCCGTGTTCGGCAAGTATTTTGTTGGCCTTTTCGGCGATTTCTCTGTATGCCTGTTCCCAGGAAATACGCTCGTAGTGATCGCCAACACGCTTCTTCGGATACAGCAGTCTGTCGCCGTGGTCGGTGAAGTGTTTTGCGGTTCTGCCCTTACGGCAGCAGTAACCGTGGGTGCGGGGACTGTCCGGGTCGGGTCTGACGCTGACGATTTTGTTATTTTCAACTTCCATTTCCAAGCCGCAGCTAAGACCACAGAAGTTGCACTGAGTCTTTTTCCAAACGCCCATATATATTCCTCCAAGTTAATAAAATTCAGTGTTTTCAAAGGCCGAAGCCGTATATTACAATGTTATTAAATTGGCGAAGTTAATTCAATTCCCTCTGGTCACTTTCTAATAATGTCACAAAAAAATTGTTTTTGTTTTGCCTACAAAAGGCATGAAAGTGTTTGACAAAGAAGACGATTTTTAATATAATGTCCACAAAATATGGACATTGTGTCCGAGGAGTGATTTCGTGCCGGATTCCAATACAAAATTTGCAAAAACTATCATTGAGACCGCGGTAAATCTCTTCCGCGAACGCGGTTATGAAAATGTGTCTGTCAACGATATCTGCAAGACGGCAGGTATTGCCCGCTCAACCTTTTATCTGAGCTTTGCAGGTAAGAAGGAGATTATCGATAAGATACTGTCCGATGTGCGCCTCGACAGGGATGAGTTCTTCGGGGATTTCATAGTCGCGGAGAACGACTTCGAGCGTATGTGGATACTCTGTAACCGTTATCTCACCGTAGCAATCAACTTCGGGCCGAAGCTTGTCGGCTCTCTTCTGCGTCTTGAGCTTTTGGGCGAGCTTGATATTCTGAGCATGGTGCATCAGGTTGACGAATGGATGATTAAGCTTCTGAGCAACAGCCAGAAAACGGGGGTTATATTAAGCCCTGAGCCCGCCGAGCACATTGCGCCGCTCGGAGTTAATATGGCCTATTATACAACCTATGAGTGGTGCAAACAGATGGGTGACTTCAATCTGCGTCAGGTAGTACGCCGCAGAGCTGAAGAAATCTATAGTGTAGCTCCCGAATGGCGTATGAGTGAAGAAAAACTGAAGAGTCTTTGAATCAAGGCTGTGTACCGAAAGGGTACACAGCTTTTTTATATTGCCTCTACACGGCAGGGGGTATAGCGCCAGCGCACGTTGCCTGTGAGCTCGTCAATGTCCTTGTGGTCGGTGAGGTAGTTTACGTGCATACCATAGGTTTTGCCCTCAAATTTCAGACCCAAATAGTGGGGCATCATGCAGTAGCCGCGGGAGATTTGCCACGAGCATTCGACGGGGATTTCAATACTGCCCTTGTTTGTCGAAAGCTTTACGGTCTGACCGTCCTCGAAGCCCATTTCCTTTGCGTCCTCGGGATTCATTGCCAAAGCATAGAGCTTGCGGTATTTGAATGTTCTGCTGTTTCTCATGGAGGCATTAACGCCGCCGTCGGAGTGCCTGCCTGCGGAGAGTATCATATTGCTGCCGCCCTTAAGAGTGAGCTCAGCCTCTTCTTTTTCGGGGGTGATGCGATTAATGTATTTGTCTATCTCTTCGCACCAGAGGTGGAGCTTGCCGTCCTTGTGCTTTATATGGCGCTTCATGAGGTTGAATTCATCGCTGTGTGCGATGACGGCACCCTCGGGGTGATCGTCGCAGAGCTTGAAAGCCGCATCCATTTTGCACAGGTCAGAGAGAATCGGCATGCGGGAAATTATCGGATGCTGCTTTTTGTCCACCTTGGCAGCCATAACTGCGTTTTTGGGAAGGGGACTGAGGAGCATGCCTCCCCATGTCATTGCGCGGTCGGCGCTTCCCATAGCCTTTCCGAGAGTGAGTGCCATAACCGTAGGGGCCTGATCAAAGTATTTAAAGTTGCCCATAGCAAGCCACATGCCGAACTTCATGAAGTATTTCATCCTGTCGCCCGAGATTACTGCATCCTCAGCGGCTTTGTACAGCCATTGCGGAAGCTTGGGTATCAGACCCATGGCCTCGGTGAGCTCGGCAAATATCATGGAGTCCTCTTTGGCCTCGCCGGGAGGTGTTACAATCTGCTTGCGGCAGCCGAATACTACCTCGGGATAGTTGAGAGTAAATATGTTAAAGCCGCCGTTACCCTCGAAAGCTGTGGCAGAGGGGAGAACATAGTCTGCAAATTGAGCGACTTCGGTTTCGCAGCTTTCAATGGCAACTAAAAGCTCAAGTGAACGCAGAGCTTCTTCCATCTTCTGCGAATCTGGATAGCTGCGCAGAGGATTGTTGGTGGATGTTATTGCAAAGCGAATTCTGTCGGGATTGTTTCCGAGAATTTCATCAGGGATTACAGCTTCGGGATAAACACGAGAAACGGGGAAGCGGTTTGTTACGGGAGTTCGCCATGTTTTTGGATCGCGCTCATCACTTCCGCCGAGAGCAATAACTCTTTCCGGAGGAACATTTCCGCCGGGAACAAGACACATTCCGCAGACGATGGTAAGCATGATGCACAGATAGCTGTTCATGGTTGCGTGTCTGCCGAAGAACAGACCAAGATCGCGGTGCATACCCCATTTTCTGGTGGTGAGAATTCTTGCGAATTCCTCTGCCTGCTCTCTCGGAACTTTGCAGACGCGAAGTGCGCCGTCAATATCAAAATCTCTGAACCAGCCCTTTGCAAGAGTCCAGTCCTTTGTATATCTGTTGAGGTATTCCTTGTTTTCCCATCCCTTTTCAAGAATGAGCGCAATGAGAGCGCGGAGAAAAAGGGAGTCGGAGCCGAGTGCGGGCATGATGTGCATATCAGCCATGCGTGCTGTTTCGGAAAGACGGGGATCGATAACTATTACCATCTTGTCGGGGCTTTCGGAGAACTCACGGCATATCCGTTTTGCATTAGGCATCTGATGAGAAACATATGCGTTTGAGCCCCAATAAATCATGACATCGGTACGCTCGTCGTCTGCTTCCAGAAAATGCAGCTGGTCGCCGAAAATTCTGCCGTGGCTCCACCAGTCCGCCATGAACTCAACACCGATGGGATTGAATATGTACTGACTGCCCATGGCCATGAGCATAGGTGCAGCTGTTGCTGCGGCGGTCTGAACGGCCGCAGTGCCTGCACCTATAACAGCGGCAGAGCGGGGGCCGTGAACCTTGAGAATGTGGTTAGCCTTTTCGGCAATCTCCTTGTATGCCTGTTCCCATGAAATGCGTTCATAGTGATCGCCGACTTTTTTGCGCGGATATAGAACTCTGTCGCCGTGGTCGACAAAGTATTTTGCCGTTCTGCCCTTGCGGCAGCAGTAGCCGTTGCTGCGCGGGCTTGAGGGGTCGGGGCGAACATTGATAATTTTGTTGTTTTCAACCTCAAGCTCAAGACCGCAGGTCACCGCACAGAGGTTGCACCATGTTTTCTTCCATTCGCTCATAGGTGTTTCTCCTTAAAACTCTATATCCGGAACAATTTTTGCTTTGTTGAATTTATCGTAAGGACCGAGGATTGAGAACGCCTTCAGCCTGCTGCCCTGAAGCTTTATCGCGCCTGTAAGTATGGACATTTTAGGCGCAAGCTCACCTTTTGCAACCTTGACAAAAGCGCTGTATTTTCCCGTGTTCTTCAGCTCGGCAGCGGGGGACTGTCCCTTGCCGTAGCGGCTTTGCGCGACAAGTCCGTTCTTGACCTCAAACCAGATCCATATATCCTCTTCTTCTCCCGGACAATCCTTAAAAACTTCGCAGTAGGTGAAGTTCAGGTCGCTCTCGGTAGAGAACAGAACATTAAGGTTGTCGCACATAACGGAAAACCATTCTTCGCTAAGAAATTTCATGTTGAATCTCCTTTTGTTGCGTTCCAAGTGGTTTATCAAAAATATATCAAAATAAAACAGCTCTGTCAATAAAGAGCTGTTTAAATCAGGGCAAAAGAAGGCTGCCAAAGCTGCTCAGGGGTTTGCATACCGAACCGAGCGGAATAATCTCGTTAAATCTTGCAAAATAAATGCCGAAAAAGCCCACTGTAATGGCGGTAATCTCGTCTGAAGTAAGCTGCCTTCCGAATTCCTCGCCGAAGTGCATACCGAACACCTCATTTGCATGGGCAAATTCCTCTCTTATAGCATCTTTAATCTCAGGGGAGTATGCGCCGAGAGCACAGGTCATAACAACATCGCGGGGGTTGACTCCGCCCTGCTCTTCGGTTTGAAAATAGGAGAAAAAGGCATCAAGATACTCTGACTTGCCCGGGTAATCAACCAGGTGATGCGAGCTGAACCAGTCGGTCACGTTTTTGTACATGAAAGAGCTTGCCCAATGAACGGTTGCAACGTGAAGACTGTTTTTGTTTTTAAAATATCTGAGTACCTTCGTATGGCTCATTCCCGCTTCGGCGGCAATTTCGCGCAGAGATATTGCGGTTAACGGTCTTTCGTCGGAAAGACGGGAAAAAGCCTTCATGATTTCGAGCTTTATTGCTTCCTTGTCAACAATGCGTGGCATAGATTATCTCCTGAAATAATAAAAAGGATCGCACTTTTCGGCGCTATCCTTCCGGTGGACGATACAAGACTCAAATCAAAAGTGATTCCCGGGCTTTTAGCCTTTTGAATACATCCAATAATATTTGTATCAAAGGGAATAACATAAGATTATAAAACTATTCTATCATCAATACGAAATGTTTGCAATAAAAAACGATTCCACACTGTTCGATGATTACGGACGCTCAACATGCCGGCAAATAGTTTTAAATATTCACCGCTCAATATATGTTACATATTGCAGGCATTTCCTTAGGTGAAACTCTTTCATATCACGCGAAAAACATCCCTCATTTTGAGAGGGATGTTTTGTTTACAAATTTCGTATACAGACCGTCAATCAGCTCTGCCGAATTCTCAATTGCCATTTCAGGCTCTCGACGCATGGCGAGGGAATGTACATCGCCGCTGATAGATGTTGAATAATAATAGCGCTGAAGCTTTACCGCTTCCATTGCTGTTTTGGTAAGCAGAACAGCTGCCGCGGCATCGGCAGCTGCAGCGGGCAGTATTTTGTCCGCAACAGGCGCAAGCGTTTCCATTGCTTTTATCAGGCCGTAAAGCACTTCGTCAATCTCAGAGCAGGCGGCAAATGTACAGCCATCGATACGGGCCTGAGTTCGGCCTTTCTTGTTAATCTCCTCTTCCCACGCCGAGCGGGCCTGAAGCTCCTGATCAATGACCTTGAGAAAGAATTTGCGGAGAACTTCCAAAAATGATGCAGCAGACTTCATGTCCGCATCCTCACATTTGGATTTTCTTATTGCCTTGAGCGCCAGCGCCATTGCGTTTGCGGCGATAAGCGCACTTTCATTGCTAAGCCACATCTTGCCCTCGGGATCTGCGAGAATCTGATTATATTCACGCACAGGCTTTTCTGAATACAGGTTTATTTTAAGAGTTGAAACATCAATTGCTTTTTCCATAATTGCCTCCATATTAATTATCGTGTTACGGTAAAATCCTATCAGCCGCCGAAACCCTTGCAGGGGTGGTCGCCATATCCGGTCTGAAGATAGTGCAGGACTTTTTCAATCTCCAGTGCGCGCTTGACAGTACCCTCCAGCCCCTCGTGACTGATGGAAAGCAGGAATAGACCTGCCATTGCAGGACAGTTTGAGAATTTGATTCTTCCGCTGAAATCAAAGTATTTCTTTTCAAGATGGTAGCATTTTGAGGTGAGTCTGTTCAACTGTGCATAACTGGACTCAAAGTTGTCGGATTTCAATGTGCCGCAATGCGTAGCTGAGCCATTAAAACGAACAAGAGCAGAGCTGTTCAGCTTATCCGCAAGTCGATATTCATTCAGTACAGGTGTTTCGTTGTGAGTGATTACAAGCTCGGTTTCCGATGTAATCCCCAATACCTCATGCTTGTTGTTTGCGATTATTCCCGATTCTGTGGGCTCAATTACAAAAAGCTCCTGCTCAGTTCCTTCCTTGAGCTGATTTAGCTTCAGGTATGAGTAGAAGGAAGCTGCTGCGGAAAGGATTTCGTAGATATGAAGGCACTTTGTTTCAACTGCCGATGGGAAATGAGCAGGAATATCATATATGCTTTTCCCCTTGAGCACGGAAGCTATACATGACTCGAGGCATGGAAAACTGCATTTTCGCCCCTGACTTCCGTTGCTTCGTTCGTCAATTTCCAAAGATGAGATGGTTTCGTCATGATTGAGCCTGATAGTGATGAAAATAGGTACCTCACGGGTGATGCCGCCAAAATGGTAAATGCTTTTCTGCCACGAAACGAGAATGCCCCCCTCAGGGGAGCTCCTGAGTGCCGTTCCTCTGTATCTTGTTATCAGTTCCGATTTGTCCGCGTTGTGGGCGTCAAATACAAAGCTATGATCCGCACTTACATCGATATCGGTAAGCTTAGGTATACTTCTAAGCTGCATCTATTCCGCCTCCCCGCATATAACATGTATTACATCTCCTACGGTTTGAATTTCCGGGAAACGCTCATCGGGGATGGAGATACCGAATTCATCCTCGGCGCTTACAACTATATCGGCAAGGTCAAAGGATGACAGCCCAAGGTCCGCAACGAGTCTGGTGCTGTCGCTTATTTCATCGGCAGAAACGCCGGATACTTCAGCAAGTATATCAATTATTTTCTCTCTCATTTTCCTACACCTCGCTTAAAGAATATTTATATCGTTTAATCTTTTGTGTAACCGTTTTTTCAAAAGCATTATCGCGCATTATAATATTGCCGATATGCTTATGAACGGCAAGTGAGCGGTTAACTACATCCACAGCACTCCAGAGTGCAGCTGTGTCAGGGAACTCATCCTTGTCCGCATATATCTCCGCTGTAATAGTTTCATTTTTTTCGTAGACGACAGCGTCAATTATGCCGTCAATCTGATAAAGCCGTTCCTCGAGCTCCTCGGGAGACACATTCTCGCCGTTTGCAAGAACAATAAGATTCTTCTTTCGCCCCGTGAAATAGATAAATCCGTCTTTATCCGTTCTGCCGAGATCGCCGGTGCAGAACCATCCGTCACGATATGAAAGCGCGTTGGCTTCTTCATCGTTGTAGTATCCCGGGGACACGCTGTCTCCGCGTACACAAATCTCTCCGTCTATTATCGCGGTTTCGCAGCACGGAAAGGTTTTTCCTATCGAGCCCGGGCGGTTTGCGCCGGGAAGATTCGCTGCAACAATCGGCGTGCACTCCGTTATTCCGTATCCCTGAAGAACGGTTATTCCAAGAGCCTTGTAGAATTGAATAAGCTCTTTGTCCAGTGCGGCACCTCCGCAGAGAAAGTATCTCAGCTTTCCGCCGAGCACGCTGTATACTTCCTTAAAAAGACGGTGGCTTATATTAATACCGATTTTTTGCAGACAAGCGCTGATTTTTAAGCCTGTCTGCAGCTTGTCGAGCTTGCCCTGCTTCTTCGCTGTGTTCAGTATTTCCTTGCGGAGCGTCTGAAGCACCAGAGGTACCGCAACGATGATAGTCGGACTGTATTTTTGCAGATTTCTTTTAATTGTGCGAATGCTTTCGTTAATATAAAGTGTACCGCCGCAGTGAAGTGCCCCAACTATGTTTGTCATAAGTTCAAAGGTGTGGCTCGGAGGCAGAATTGAAAGACCCGCATCCTCCGGCGAAAGAGGCAGAGCGGACATTGCGGCGGTACAGTGGCTGCCCATATTGCGGTGAGTCAGTATTACGCATCGGCTTAAAGAGGTTGTGCCCGATGTGAAATACAGCGCAGCTGCTGCATCAGACGGCAGAGGAGGGAAGTATTCATCTTCTGCTTCCCGCAGAGTATGTAAAAACTCATGCAGCTCTATTACTTTCAGACCGCTTATTTTTTCAGCAAGCAACGCGGCGGATGCTTCGCAGCTTTTGTCATAAAGCAAAGTAGTGCTGTCGGATTTTCTCAGACAGTATTCCAGCTCGGCATTAGTAGAGCCAAGGTGAAGCGGAACGGCAACACAGCCTGAGCTTATAACAGAGAAAAAGGCGGTGATCCATGCGGCCCCGTTTGCACCGAGAATGGCGATGTGACTTCCCTCGGCATTGCGCATCAAATGGCCTGAATGACCGCAGTAAGCCTTCAGCTCATCTCCCGTGATAAACGGGAAATCTTTATCGTTGGTGATGAAAAATTTTGTATTCGGATAGAGCTTCGCAGCGCGAAGCACAATATCACGCAGATTGCTGTAAACAACAGGCTCCGGCACACTATTTCCACCTTTCCTATCTGATTGATAGGATTATAACGCGCCCAATATTCTTTGTCAATATACATTCTGAGGCACTTTGCAGTCAAAATAGCAATTCAAATTTGACATATATGCTCTAATGTCATAAAATATCTATAATACTATATGAAAAGTAGGTAATTACCATGATGATCTCAACAAAAGGAAGATACGCGCTGCGTGTCATGATAGATATTGCCACAAATTCCGCAGGAGAATATGTGACTCTGAAGGACATATCCGCGCGGCAAGCTGTTTCTACTAAATATCTTGAGCAGGTGATTTCTATGCTCAGTCGTGCAGGACTTGTCAGCGGGCTTCGCGGAACAGGCGGAGGGTATAAGCTTAAAAAGCCTGCGAGCGAATATAAGGCGGGAGATATTCTCCGCGCCGCGGAGGGCAGTCTTGCCCCGATTGCCTGCCTGCAGGACGAGCCCAACCAGTGCACACGCAGCGATAAATGCACAACACTCCCGTTCTGGCAGGGATATTACAAGGTGATAAGCGAATATGTTGACAGCATAACGCTTCAGGACCTTGTTGATCAGGCAAAAAATTGCAATTGAATGGCCCTGAAAAGTGAATGTTTTATGCAAGACTGCCGAATAATAAAATAACGGTAATACTGATGTATTACCGTTATTTTTTATGCCTTATGGGCGGAATTTAGCCATTCAAAACCTATAAATCTCTGTGGTGCACAGACCTTAAAGGCTTTTTCCTGAGCTTAAAGCTTTTGTCGTGTAACCGGGGAGGCAATCAGACAAAGTCAGCGCAGGAAACGAGAAGATCAATCTTTTTCCACTGGTTTTCCTCAGCCACATCGTTGCCTTCCTCGACAGAGGCAAAACCGCATTGCGGAGAGATTGCCATGTCATCGGTAATTATGCGCTTAGCCTGCTCAAATCTCTTCTTGAGGAATTCCTTGTCCTCGAGGACAGGATTCTTAGTGGAGATAAGGCCGACAACAAAGGTCTTGCCCTTGGGGAAATCAGCCCAGGGATTAAAGAGACCGGAGCGCTCGTCATCGTACTCGACAAAGAAAACATCGTAATCAAGTCTCTTAACGCCGGAGGCGATACTGTCATAAGGACCATTCCACATTCCCTTGCCTTTGAAGTTTCCCTTGCAGAAGTGTGTTGCAATAGTCATGTCCTCGGGATGATTTTCAAGACTCATATTAGTGACCTTAACGAACATTTCGATGACCTGTTCTCTGGTGTAGCCAAGAGACTTTACCTTCATCATAAATCTATCGTCGATGAGATAGGTCCATGATGTGTCATCAACCTGCACGAAGCGGCAGCCGTGCTCGTACAGATCTACGAAGGCCTCCTGATATGCCTTTGCAATATCATCCAAAAGGGCATCAGTGTTGTCACCGTAGTAGTTGTGGGTAGTGTGTCCGCTTTGGAAAATCTCATCAATGAGAAGCATGTTCGGGCCGGAGATGGCCTTTTTAGCCTCAACACCGCGCTCATCAGCAAGACCCTTAAGGAAGTCATAATCCAGAATCTCCTTGTTGTTCTTTACATAAGAGATCTTACCGGATACATAGCCGAGCTCGATGTGATGATTCAGGCCGTTTATAACACGATCAAGGTGAACAGTGTCCCAACCTTCAAAGGCGTTGGTAGACCAATCGAGGTGCCACCATCTTCTGCGGAATTCGCCGTCGGTAACTCTCTTAAGACCGTGAGCAACTTCCTTGTCAACGAGCTTTGTGATTTCCTCATCCTCAACTTTTCTAAGAGCCTCAGCACTAATCTCGCCGTCTCTGAACTGTTCTCTTGCCTGATGTATTTCTGCGGTTCTGAGGAAGGAACCGACAACATCATACTTGAAGTCTGCCATTTTGTTATACCTCCGATAGCATTTTTATAATTATATTCTTGATTATCTTATACTTACAGACCCACAGCACGCAGCGCCTGATCCAGATCTGCAATAATGTCATCCGGTTCTTCCAGACCAACGCTGAAACGGATAAAGCCGTTTCGGAACTGTTCGGGATACAAATGAATGCGTTCATCATAACTGGGCTGTGGGAAAATCAGACTCTCATCGTGACCCAAAGATACAGCAAAGGTCACTACCTTAAGCTTTGCACAGAACTGTTCGTCAGTCTTATCGTCTGTGCCCAGTCCAAATGAAATTACACCGCCAAAGCCGTTTTTCATCTGTTTTCTGGCAAGCTCATATCCGGCATTGCTCGGAAGCCCCGGGTACGACACAAAAGTCACATGTTCCCGCTGTTCCAGCCACGTGGCGATCTTTAATGTGGACTCATTGATACGCTGCATGCGCAGCGGGAAGGTAACCGAGCCGCGGAAAATCTGCCAGGCATTAAATGGACTGACGACCGAACCCACATTGACCTGAGCCTCATAGCGAATGCGATCCATTGTAATCAGGTCGTTAGAG
>JAZLGD010000097.1:0-26859 GCA_045616105.1 Oscillospiraceae bacterium
GATAATGAGCTTAAAAACCCCTGAGCGCATGTACGCTCAGGGGTTTTTGCAGAAGCCCCAAATGGTTTCGTAATAAAATTGCCTGATTTATTTATCGGTGTGTAAGGGGATTGGTATCCCCTCTCGCCGTGATTGTGCGAAGCGGATTATTTATTTCCAGCAAAACAAAAACCACACCCGAAGGTGTGGTTTTTGTTTTGGCGCAGCGGGTGGGATTCGAACCCACGTGCGGGAGTTACCCGCAAACTGATTTCGAGTCAGCCCCGTTATGACCACTTCGATACCGCTGCATATGTTAACGCCGCAGATGCGGCGTTATGTATTAATTCGAATCGCTCTCAAAGTCCATGTCGACGTCGTCAATATCCATGCTCATTTCGCCGATGCGCATGCGGCGCTCGATCTTCATTCGCTCCACATTTTCGTGGATGAGCTCCTTGACCTCAAAGGGCTGTCTTACATTTTTGAGGATGAGGGTGGGAACGCTCTTATCGGTGGAGGCGATGCTTATTGTTCCGACGCCGAAGATTCGCTGCCACAGATTTACCTTGACACAGAGGTCGCGGACACGGTAGAGGAGAACCTCGTCCTGATGGATGTTCAGCCAGCCTTTGCGGATGAACAGACGGTCGCTGCTCAGAGCGTATCTTGTGAAGGTAATGGGCATACCGAGAATTCGTTTTCTGTCATGCCAGATTTCAACAATCTTTGATACGAGTTTTGCCATGATTGCCAACTCCTTACCGTTTAATCAGTCATATCATTGTAACCAATAATGTGGAAAAAATCAAGGTCTTGCAAACATTTTACTATGGACATTTTTCGACGGTAGCTATATAGTAGATAAGTCAGCATGACAGTGCTGTGCGCTTATCTGAAAATACGAAGGAGGCGGAAGCCGTGGAACAATTTAAAAATCAGGCAATGATCGCGGGACGCTACTTCCGCACCTTTTACCGCTGGCTTCTGGTTGCAACCTGCGTCGGAGCAATAAGCGGACTTGTTGGCTCTGCCTTCCACCTTACGGTTGAATGGGTCACGGGCGTGCGCACCGGGAACAGCTGGCTCATATACCTTATGCCCGTAGGCGGCATAGTCATAGCCGCCATTTACCGCCTTACAAAAATGGAGGGCGAGGGCACAAATAACATCATCGAATCCATATACAAGGGCGACAAGGTGCCGACCCTGCTTACCCCCGTCATATTTGTTTCCACCGCCATAACCCACCTTGTGGGCGGCTCAGCCGGTCGAGAGGGTGCCGCTTTGCAGATAGGCGGCAGCATCGGCAGCAAGGTCGGAAGAACGCTGGGCCTTGACGAAAAGGACATGCCCATTGTTACGCTCTGCGGCATGAGCGCGGTGTTCTCGGCGCTGTTCGGAACTCCGCTGACGGCGACAATATTTGCCCTTGAGGTAATCTCTGTTGGCATACTGCATTACTCCGCATTCATTCCCTGCCTTGTTGCCTCCATGGTCGCATACGCAATCTCACGGCTCTTGGGAATCGCACCCACTCGTTTTGCCGTTACGATAGAGCCGCTCAGCGTAATTATGATAATAAGAGTGGTTATTCTTGCGGTTATATGCGCCGTGGTCAGCATCGCTTTCTGCGTTGCGGTACATAAGACGGAAAAGTTTGCCTCGGGGAAGATTAAAAACAGCTTCCTGCGTGGCGCTTTGGGCGGCGTGATAATAGTTGCGCTTACCCTGATTCTCAATACCCATGCATACAACGGCGCGGGAACGGATATTATCGAAAGCGCGCTCAACAAGGGCGTGTGCCCCGATTGGGCGTTCTTGTGGAAAATCGTTTTCACTGCCGTGACTATCGGCTGCGGATTTAAGGGCGGCGAGATCGTGCCCACATTTTTCATTGGCGCATCGCTGGGCTGCCTTGTCGGTCCCATACTGGGTATGCCCGCAACATTCGCTGCGGCTATCGCCCTTATCGCGCTGTTCTGCGGCGCGGTGAACTGCCCCATTGCATCCATAATTCTCAGCGTTGAGATGTTCGGGTCGTCGGAGCTTATATACTTTGCCCTTGCCTGCGGTATTTCCTATATGCTCTCGGGATATTTCGGACTGTACAGCAGTCAGAAGATAATATACTCCAAAACCAGAGCGGAATTTATCAACAGATATGCCGGATAAGTTTAAAAAACCACGCCCTCGGGCGTGGTTTTGTATTTACAAAGACGGAAAAATATATTAAAATATTTGGTAAAATATAATTGGCAGGATGTGTTTTCAAATGGAAGAAAAGTTCGTTGAGGTTTATGACAAGTTTAAGCTCGAGTTCTTCAGGAGAATTTTTGAGCTCGTGCGCGAAAGAGAAGGCTCCCTTTCCGCAATGGAGGCATTTTCAATTGAGGTTATCCACGCCCTAAACGAGCCGACTATCGGCGAATTTGCGGAATTTTTGAATATATCCCAGTCCAACGCGACTTATAAGGTCAACAATCTCATCAAAAAGGGTTACCTTATTAAGCAGAATTCGGAAGAGGACAGAAGAGAATATCATCTTGTGCTTTCCGACAAATACTATGGCTATACTGATATCATGCGCAGCTATGTTGAGACGGTTATGGGACGTATAAGCGAAAAATTCTCCGATGAAGAGCAGGCTGCTTTTGCCGCGGCTTTAGAGCGCATCTCGGAAGAAATGATGCCCGAGGCGGAAAAGTTTAAGATCTGAGATTTTATATTTATTTAGAGGAAGGAAATATATCATGAAGTATTCAAGCAAAATAGAAAAGTGCGGACTTTCACCCATGAGAAAGTTTGCACCCTATGCAAACGAGGCTGCAAAGCAGGGCAAGAAGCTCTATCACCTCAACATCGGTCAGCCCGATATAGAAACTCCCGCAGCATATTTTGAAGCTGTAAAGAACTTCTCTCAGCCTGTTTTGGCATATGCTCCCTCCGATGGCGTTCCCGTAGTGATTAATGCTATTGTTGACTACTACGGCAAGATAGGCGCACCTATCACCAACAAGCAGGTGCTCATGTCTACCGGCGGCTCCGAGGCTCTGCAGATCGTCCTTTCCGCAATCCTTGACGAGGGCGACGAGATTATCGTTCCCGAGCCCTTCTACCCCAACTATTCTACATTTATCACCATGACCGGAGCATCTGTACGCCCCATTACCACCAGCCCCGAGGAGAACTACAAGTTCGCAATCCGCGAGCGCGTTGAGGCCTGCATCAATGAGCATACCCGCGCAATCATGTTCACAAACCCCGGCAACCCCACCGGTACCATCCTCACCGAGGAAGAGCTGAAGCTCATGGCTGACATTGCAAAAGAGCACAACCTCTTCATCATCGGCGACGAGGTTTACCGTGAGTTCGTTTACGGCGGCGAAAAGCTCATGAGCCTTCTCCAGCTTGAGGGCTACGAGGAAAACGTCGTTGTTATCGACTCCGTTTCCAAGCGCTTCTCCGCTTGCGGCGCACGTATCGGCTGCGTCATTACCAGAAACGCAGAGCTTTACAACCACTGCATGAAGTGGTGCCAGGCACGTCTGTGCGCATCCACTCTCGATCAGGTTGCTTCCGCAGCTCTCTACACCGTTGGCCCCGAGTACTTCGACGCAGTTCGCAAGGAATACAAAGAGCGCCGTGATTGCCTCGTTGAAGGCCTGAAGAAGATTCCCGGCGTTGTATATTCCGACCCCAAGGGCGCTTTCTATGTAATGGCAAAGCTTCCCGTTGACGATGCTGAAAAGCTCCAGATGTTCATGCTTCAGGAGTGGGACGATAACGGCGATACCCTTATGTTCACTCCCGCAGAAAGCTTCTACAAGACTCCCAATACCGGCCGCAATGAAATCCGTATGGCATATGTTATCAACAAGGACGACATCAAGCGCTCCATGGAGCTTCTTGCAAAGGGCATCGAAGCTTACAACGCAAAGAACAAGTAATTTCAGAATATATGCCTGTAAAAATGTTGGGTCAGCTGTTCCTAATAGCTGACCCAACTTTTTTGTTTATCGTTTTCGGTAAAAACCGCGAAATTTCTTTAAAATTTTTTAAATTTTATATTGTCATTTACCTTGGCTTGTGTTAAACTATTTCCATTCAATTTAGCGATTTAAAGCGAGTAATTGCAACTGGAAGTCTTTAACCATGAAAATCAACATCGACACAAAGCTGATAACTTTAATAGGAAAACCGTTAAGTCAGTCCTTTGCTGCACGAATGCAGAATACTGCATACGAGGCGGCGGGACTGAACATGCTATATTACTATACAGAGGCCGACAGCACTCATCTTAAAGAGATAATTGACGGTGTAAGATATATGCCTGCATTCGGTGGCTGCGCTGTAACAAAACCCAACAAGGTTAAGGTTCTGCAGTATCTTGATGAGCTTGACCCGCTCTGTGCAAAGATGGGTGCCTGTAACACGGTTGTAAAGCAGGCGGATGGAAGCCTCAAGGGATATAACACAGACGGCGAGGGCTTCTATCTTTCGCTCGTAGAAGAAACGGATTTTGAAGTTCCCGGCGCAGAATGCTTCTGTATTGGGGCAGGCGGTGCCGGCAGAGCAATATGCTTTGCACTTGCCGATAAAGGTGCAAAAAAGCTTTATATTGCGGCATCAAGATATGAAAATGCCTTGAAGCTTGCTGAGGATATTAATTCGGGCTTCGGAGATATAGCCGAAGCTGCTGTGCCGGGTGATTATTCAAAGGTCTGTGAATGCGGGCTTGTTATAAATGCCTCCGGCGTCGGAATGGGAGCATCGGTAGGAAATTCTCCGATTCCCGCAGAGTATCTCCAATCAGATCAGCTTTGCTTTGATGCCTGCTATAATCCCGCTAAGACACAGTTCCTTCTCGATGCGGAAGCAAAAGGCTGCCGCATATTGAACGGACTGGGAATGTCGCTGTATCAGGGAGTTGCACAGATAAAGCTGTGGAGTGGTGAAGAAGCGCCCGTCGAAGCAATGCGGGAAGAATTAAACCGTATTGTGCAGGAGAAAATAGTTGAAAGCGAGGGAAAAGCGTGAAGTTAATAAAATGGCTTGATGAACATTTTGAAGAAGCTCTGCTTATCATACTGCTTGCCCTTATTTCCTGCGTTGAGCTTTTACAGGTAGTTTGCAGAAATATTCCGTCTATCCCGGCACTTACTTGGGCTGAGGAGTTCTGCCGCTTCTGCTGGATATGGAGCGTGTTCATTTCGCTGCCTTACACGGTGCGTAAAGGAAATATGCTTAGAGTAACCGCTCTGCTGGACGTTTTCCCGAAAGGTGTGCGCAACGCAATAAACATAGCAGTTGATATTATAGTGGCGGCATCTATGCTGCTTCTCGGAATGCATTCGATTGAGGTCGTGCAAAATATTCAGGCAAGTGCAGAAACCTCACCTGCAATGCTGTGGCCCATGTGGATAGTATACAGCGTTATGCTGTTTGGCTTCTTCTTCAGTGCATTGCGCTCCCTGCAGCAGGCGTATCTCCATATAAAGAACTTCCGTTCTGCGGGATTGTCTACCGCAGAACAGACGATGGCAGAGGTCCTTGAAGAGACTGAAGCAGTCAGAAGAGCGGAAGGAGGACTGAAATAAATGGCAGCGTTGTTAGTATTTATTGTATTCCTCCTCGGTATTGCCGTTTCAGTGCCCATTGGAGTATCAATGGTGCTCGGCGCATTGGCACCCATTATGCTGATGAGTCAGGGCGGCTCCATAATGCAGATGATCAACAACACCTTTTCTGGTGCAAACTCAACGCCGATTCTGGCCGTCCCGCTTTTCATACTCGGCGGCGTTATCATGGCGGAAGGCGGAATATCCAAAAAGCTGTTTAACTTCTTTGCATATTTTGTAGGACGCTTTGCAGGAGGCATTCCTTGTGCCGTAATTCTTACATGCCTGTTCTATGGTGCAATTTCAGGTTCGGGGCCTGCTACTACCGCAGCAGTAGGTGCAATGTGTGTCCCGTTTATGATCTCCTTGGGATATGACCGTAAGTGGAGTGCAGGTCTGGTTGCGGTTGCGGGAGGTCTTGGCGTAATTATTCCACCATCGATACCGTTCGTTCTGTATTCACTTGCAACGGGTGTATCGACTGGTGACCTGTTCCTTGGCGGTGTGCTTCCCGGCATACTCATCGGCGGTCTGCTGATGCTTTACTCCGTATGGTACTGCAAACACAAAGGTGAAAACAGAGAACTCATAGATGCACAGATGCAGGAAATAAAATCCAGCGGCTTCCTGAAACTGCTTCTTGAAAGCCTGCCTGCACTGATATGCCCTATCATCGTTCTCGGCGGAATTTACGGTGGATATGTTACACCGACTGAGGCAGCATGTATCTCCGTGTTCTACGCGCTGATTGTTTCCTTGTTTGTTTACAGAACGATGAAGATCAAGGATATTATTCCTATGATGAGCAGTGCTGTAAAAACATACGGCGGACTTGCGTTCGTGCTTGCGTTTGCAACGGCCTTCGGCCGCGTGCTTTCACTCACGAGGGCAACTTCGGTTATTACGAATTTCATTACAACGAATTTCCATTCAGGATGGACAGTTATGACGGTTCTCGTAATTCTGTTCATGCTTCTGGGCATGGTAATGGATACGGGACCGGCAATAATAATTCTCGCTCCCGTTCTGCTGCCTGCAGTTCAGGAGCTGGGAGTAAACCCCGTGCATTTCGGTGTGGTTCTCGTCTGCTGCCTTTCCATTGGACTTGCGACGCCGCCCTTCGGACTTGACCTGTTCGTTGCCGGCAATCTGTCTGACTCACCGCCCATGGCCGTCGCGAAGAAGGCTCTGCCGTTTATAATAACCTTCATCGTAGCACTTATGCTTATAACATATATACCCTGGCTGTCCACAGCACTTTTATAATTTTGTAATCACTAATAGAAAAGGAGATAAAAATGAAAAAGATTATCGCACTTCTTCTTGCAATGTGCATGGCATTTGCTCTGTGCGCATGCGGTGGAAACGACTCCGCATCCAACAATTCCGGAGATGTTGACAGCAAGTACGCTGACCTCGATTCCGTTGTGCTCATCGGTGCAGACTCAACCGGTAAGGGCGCAGCCGGCCAGATTTTCGGTGAATATATTGCTCAGCGTGTTGACGAGATAACCGGAGGAAAGCTGACCATTGACTACCACCCCAATGGCGATCTCGGCGGTGATGCAGACCTGATCCGTCAGATGCAGTCTAACGACATTCAGCTTGTTGTATGTCAGACCGCACCCATGGTATCCTTCGTTCCGGAGATGGCGGTTTTCGATCTGCCCATGGTATTTTCAAAGTATGACGGCGATACCATCGATAAGGTTCTGAACGGCGAAAACGAATTCAGTTCCGCACTTTCAGATGCATATGGCAATGCAAAGCTGCATCTGCTCGGATTCCTGCAGAACGCAACCTACAGACTGACCACTGCAAACTCCGAACTTTCCGATCTTGCAAGCTTTAAGAATCTGCAGATTCGCACTATGGAAAACACCAACCATATGGATTTCTGGAAGGCAATCGGCGCAGAGCCTACTCCTCTGGCATGGTCTGAGGTATATATCTCTTTGAAGAATCACACCATCGATGCACAGGAGAACGCTGCTGATACCTGCGTAGGCGCAAGCTTCCAGGAAGTCCAGAAGTACCTTGCATGCACAAACCACATTCTGTACTGCAACCAGGTTTGCATCAATCAGGACGCATATGACGCACTTGACCCCGCATATCAGGAAGCACTTGATCAGGCAGTTGCAGAAGCAATCGAATACATGCGTCCCCAGCTTGCTCAGATCGATATCGATAACAAGCAAATCCTCAAAGATGGCGGCATGACCATTATTGAGTACGATGAAGACTTCTATGACAGCATCCTCGATATTCCTGCAGTACAGGATCTGTACAAGGATATTGACGAGAATCAGGTCAATGGTCTTGGCACAAAGCTTGTTAATACACTTAGCGCAGGCTGATAATAAAACAACAAAAATGGAGGTACAATCTGTACCTCCATTTTTTGCGCTTAAAAATTCAGTATTAAAAAGCGGATGCCTTGTGTTATTTCAGCATGTCTTTCAAGAACAAGATTGCCTCTTTGTATCCGTCAAAGCCGAGTCCCATATAGGTCTTGACGCAAGCCATGCCCGCATAGGAAATCTGGCGGAAGTCCTCGCGGCTTTTAACGTCGGAGATGTGAACCTCAACGGCGGGAATGCCGACGGATTTAAGTGCATCGAGAATTGCGACGCTGGTGTGGGTATATGCTGCGGGATTGATAACGATGCCGTCAAACTTCTGATATGCTTCCTGAATTCTATCTACGATTGCGCCCTCGTGATTCGACTGGAACAGCTCACATTCAATTCCGTTTTCCGCGCAGGTGTCGGATATGAATTTCTTGAGTGATTCATAGGTCTGCGCGCCGTAAATATTCGGCTCACGAATGCCTAACATATTGATGTTCGGACCGTTGATTATAAGTAATTTCATTTTAGGACCTCCAATATAGCAGAAACAGTTTCGCTGACTTTGCCATCATTGTTAATGGCGATATCCGCAAAGCCTTCATAGAATGGCCGGCGAATCATGTAGAGAGTATTAAGATCCGTGCTCATTGAAATGGGTCTGCCGTTCTTGACGAGAGATTCAATGTCACGCTGTATCCATACTATCGTTGAATTCTGATGAAGAAGCGGGTAGTTTTCTATACGGGTTATTACACCGCCGCCGGTGGAAATGATAACGCCACCGAGCTTGCCGACATCACGAATAACCTCGGTTTCAAGCTGACGGAAGTAATCTTCTCCGTATTTCTCAAAAATTTCGGGAATTTCCATATTCGCGCGGGCTACTATTTCAACGTCGGTATCAATTACACGGCGACTCAGCGCCTCTCCGAGAGCATTTGAAATTGTGGTTTTACCTGCTCCGGGCATGCCTATAATGACGATGTTCTGCATCTGATTTCGCAGAACGCTTTCGATACGGGAAATCTCACTGTCAGGTATGGAACTGCCGGTAAAATCCTCGCTGCTTTTCTTTGCCTGAGCAACCAACATGTAAAGTCCGCAGGCATTGGGAATGCCCAGCTCTTCAGCCTGAAGCAGTATTGCAGTGCGGGCAGGATTGTAGACAACATCAAGCACGCCGGAGCAGCTTTTGAATATGCTCAGGTCGAGGGGCTTTTCTCCGTTGTTGGGATACATACCGACGGGAGTTGCGTTTACGATGATATCGGCATCAGCATGCTTTGAAAGATTGTTGTAGTTATTCTCGCCGCTTCGGGAGATCGTTAAAACTTCCTTTGCGCCTAAAGATTCAAGTACAGCGCAAACAGTAACTGCCGCACCGCCCGTTCCGAGAACGAGGCACTTTTTGTCTGCAACTGAAATACCGCTGTTCTCTATAAGAGCCTCAAAGCCGTAAGCATCGGTGTTGTCACCGTAAAGAGTTCCGTCGCTGCGGCGGACGAGGGTGTTCACGCTTCCGATTTTCCTTGCGGTTTCGGAAAGCTCGTCGCAGTAGGGGATTACGCTCTTCTTGTAGGGAATGGTTACGTTCAGTCCGTCGAAGCTGCCTTCCTTCAGGAATGCGTCAAGTTCCTCGGGCTCTTTTTCATAGAGCTTGTATTCATAGTCAGCAAGCATGGAGTGTATTTGAGGTGAGTAGCTATGACCGAGCTTGCGACCCAACAGTCCACATTTTAACATCATATTACCTCACTGTAGCTTCCAAGATAATTAAACTTATCGCTCATGTCCTTCAGTTCATCCATCATCTGAAGCAGATTGGGTGAGTATACGGGAACCTCAAGGTCAAAGTAGAACATAAATTCAAAGTTGCGGTCCGGCATCGGGCGGCTCTCCAGTTTGTTGAGGTTAAGACCCAAAGCATAGAATCTGGAAAGCACCTTGTAAAGTGAGCCGGGAGTATGAGGAATTACCATCATAAGGCTTGTGTGGTCTGCGCCCGGATAGATTTCAAGCTCCTTGGATATGCAGATAAAGCGTGTGTAGTTGTTGCCGACATCCTGAACGGATTCCGCAAGGCAGTCAAGACCGTAGAGAGATGCGCATGAGCGGCTTGAAAGGGCGGCTATGTCCTTCCTGCCGGATTCGGCAACCATCTTTGCCGCAACGGCTGTATTCTCGCAGGCGATTACCTCAACGCCCTTCAGACTACGAAGGAACTCACCGCACTGACTGATTGCCTGCTCGTGTGAGTAAATCTCTTTTATGTCTTCAAGTTTCGCACCCTTGTTTGCGAGAAGGTTGTGGTCGATTTTGATACGGACGCTGCGGACGATGTTGAATTTGTGCTTGTGCATAAGGTCATAAACCTTGTTTACAGAGCCGGCGGTGCTGTTTTCAAGAGGTATTATACCGTAGCGGCAGAGTCCTTTTTCGATGGCGGTAAATACAGCTTCAAAGTCTTTGAAATAGAATATTCCCGGGTTGGAGAATACTCGTTCGCAGGCAATCTGTGAGTATGCACCTTCAACGCCCTGACATGCAACGGTAGGAGCACTCGGAAGCATTTTAGGTGTCTTTTCCAAAGCTTCCTGAATTATTTTGCTCATCTCGCCACCGTTATTAATGATACGGCTCTGACTGCAGCGACTGAGTTCAAAAATCAGGGAGTAAAGACAGTAAACGTATTCGCGCTTATCTTCGGGAAGCTGCTCAGCAAGCGTGCGAAGCTTCTCGCGTTCGCGCTTGGGATCATATACGCCCAGACCATTCTCTTTCTTGTATGCTGCAACCTGAGCAGCAAGGTCCATTCGTTGATCAAAGAGCTTTATCATCTCATTATCGACTTTGTCTATTTCCAGCCTTATTTCTTCAAGATTCATATTTCTTTTCTCCGTTCTAACAAGGTGTCGTATATTGCAATTGCCGCTGCCGCTTCGATGCAGGGGAGTGCGCGGGGGACTATGCAGGGGTCGTGGCGCCCGACAACGCAGAGCTTTGCGTTCTCTCCCGATTCGAGATTGACCGTATCCTGTTCAATGGAAATTGAAGGGGTGGGCTTTATAGCTGTGCGGAATACAAGGGGCATGCCGTTTGTTATGCCGCCGAGAATGCCGCCGCAGTTGTTGGTTTTTGTTACGACCTTTCCGTCACGCATTTCAAAGGGATCGTTGTTTTCGCTGCCGCGAAGGCGTGCAGCGGAAAAGCCTGCGCCGAATTCAATGCCCTTTACAGCGGGTATTCCGAAGACAATTTGCGAAATGTGGCTTTCCATTCCGTCGAACATAGCGTTGCCGAGGCCGACGGGGAGGCCTAAAACCGCACATTCGATAACGCCGCCTACGGAATCTCCGTCGGCTTTTGCTTCGCGGATTGCATTCTTCATTTCTTCGCCTGATGCATCGTCAATGACGGGGAAGTCCTTATCGGATATGCTTTCCGTAAGTTCACCCTTATCGCAAATTCCCGCAATTTCGGATATGCGGCTTATAACAGTGATGCCCTCGGCTTCGAGAAGCTGCTTTACCAGTCCGCCTGCTATGCACAGAGGAGCGGTAAGCCTTCCAGAGAAGTGACCGCCACCGCGATAATCAGCCTCACCGCCGAATTTTACTGCGGCGGTGTAGTCCGCATGGCCCGGGCGGGGCTTTATTTTCAGCTCGGAATAATCCTTTGAGCGGGTGTTTGTATTTCGTATAATTGCGGTGACGCTTTCGCCGAAGACTCTGCCGTCCTCAATGCCCGAGATAAACTCGGGGACATCCGGCTCACGCCTCGGAGTCGCAAACTCGCTTCTGCCCGGCGCGCGGCGCTGGAGAAACTTGTTGAGCGCGTCAAAGTCGGGTTCAAAGCCCTGAGGCAGGCCCTCGATTGTAACACCGATTTCGGGGGAGTGTGATTCGCCGAATATGGTGAAGCTTATGTTTCCGTTAAAGCTTGAATTCATGCTTTTCTCTCCAATCCTTGGAAGCTTTCCCAGAACAGGGGAAAGGATTTTTGTGTGCATTCGGGATTGCATACCGTGACGGCTTCCGTGCAGATGCAAGCTGCAACCGCAGCCGACATTGCGATGCGGTGGTCATTGAAGGAATCGATTTTGCCGCCGCGCAATCCGCCGCCGCGGACTATAAGTCCGTCAGGCAGCTCTTCGACTTCGCCGCCGAGATTTGTGATAAGTTCGGCGGTGGCCGTGAGCCTGTCGGATTCCTTTAAGCGGAGTCGTGCGGCATTGTAAATCTCGGTTTCACCATCTGCTGCGGCAGCCAAAGTTGCAAGCACCGGCACAAGGTCGGGAATACCCGAGGCATCTATTCGGATGCCTTTCAGAGTGCCTTTTTTAATGCTTATTTCGTCGCCGCTTGTGCATATATCCGCACCGAAGCGGCGGAGAGTATTCAGTATTTCTTTGTCGCCCTGAGCAGAGGTTTCGGGGAGATTTTTAATGAGTATGCCCTCATCGCTCAAAGCGCCCATGCAGAGGAAAAACGCACCGTTTGAGTAGTCGCCTTCGGCAGAGCTTCCGTCAGGCAGCTTGTAGCATTGATTTCCGGAAATCTTATATTCGCTGCCGTTCTTTTCAAAAAGAATGCCTGCAGCGCTTACGGCGTTTTCCGTCATGGTAATGTATGCCTCGGATTCAATCTTGCCCGTAATGCGGATTATACTGTTACCGTCAAGCAAGGGCAGGGCAAAAAGAAGCCCCGATATAAACTGGGAAGATACATCGCCTGCAATCTCGAAAACTCCGCTTTGAAGCTTTCCCGAAACGTGAAGCTCGTCACCTTTCTTTTCGATGCTCATGCCATGACCGCGTAAAAGCGAATCAAAGGGAGCAAGGGGACGGTCGGGAAGTCGGCCTTCCATTTTAAAGATGACGGATTTTCCGAGCGCTCCGCAGACGGGAATTAGAAAGCGCAGAGTAGAGCCGCTTTCACCGCAAAAGAGAACAGCGGGCTCGATGTTCTCGCATTTCTCGGAGATGTGGAAATTGCCCGGGGCGGTTTCGGCAATATCTGCACAGAGTGCATTCAGACATTTGGCGGTTGCCGCAATATCTTTTGATACCTCGCCGCAGTTAACGTTTATTTCTTCATTTCCGAGAGCGGCGCATATGAGCAGTCTGTGAGCCTGCGATTTTGATGAAGGAGCCTTAGCAGAGCCTGAACGTACTCCGGGCAAAAGTGTGATTTCAGTCATTATTTAACCAGCTTTTTAAGTTCGTTTATTTCTGTTGGAACGATTTGGCATTTGCCGATATGCTCGGGCACGATAAGCTGAAGAATGCCGTGCTCGATCTTTTTGTACGGCATGCAGGCGGCGGCAACCTCGTCAGCACCATAGGGACAGACGGTGGGCAAATCGTATTTTTCAAGAAGTGAGATTACGCGGTCGTAGTCTGCGTTTTTGCGCATGACACTTGCCATGCCGATTGCAACGGCATCACCGTGGCTGACTTTGAAATCGCTCAGCTTTTCAACCGCGTGACCTATGGTGTGGCCGAGGTTGAGAAGCTTGCGTGTGCCGTTATCAAACTCGTCTGCCTGCACGATATCTCTCTTCATTTCAACGCAGTGGGATATGATGTATTCTTCGTTTTCGCGGATGTCGTTGTTCTCGAGAAATCCGAAGAATTCCGCATCGCCTAAAACGCCGTATTTTATAATCTCGGCACAGCCGCAGCGGTATTCCTCGGGAGGGAGAGTCCTGAGTGTGTCAGGGTCGCAGAAAACTGCGATAGGCTGATAAAAACAGCCAACCTGATTCTTTCCCGCAGGAAGATTTATTGCGGTCTTGCCGCCGACAGAGGAATCCACTGCCGCAAGGAGAGTAGTGGGAATCTGAACGAATGCGATGCCGCGCTGATAAGTGGCGGCTGCAAAGCCGGTAAGGTCACCGGTAACGCCGCCGCCGAGAGCAACGAGCAGGTCTGTGCGGCTGACATGGTTTTCGCAGAGAAAGTTCTGAAGCTTGCCAAAGGTTTCGAGACTCTTTGCCCCTTCGCCCGTTTCATGCACAAAGCACAAAACCTCAAAGCCAGCGCTTTCAAGAGAGCTTTTGACGATTTCGCCATAGAGCGGAAAAACCTTTTCGCCTGAAACTATAACCGCTTTACACGGAACAATGAGCTCAGCCGTTTTTTCTCCGACTTTATTTAAGATGCCGCGGGAAACTGTGACATCATAGTCTCGGGAAGCGCTGACACGAATGGTGCTCATCGTCCGTCAACCTCCTCCTTGCGGAGCTTGCCCTCAAGCAAAAGGGACGCAAGACTGTCATAGTCATCACCTGCGATTGCATCGCGGTATTTTGTCAGGTTATATATAAACAGCTCAAGCTCGTTTAGGATAAAGTCCTTGTTTTCGAGAAAAAGCTCTGCCCAGAGATTGGGGTTAAGCCATGCAACGCGGGTCAGGTCCTTGTAGCTGCCCGCGGAGAAGCCCTCGTGGATTCCGGCGGTGGGGCTTTTGATATATGCGTTTGAAATAATGTGGCACATCTGGGAGGTGAATGCGATCATCTCGTCGTGCTTGTCCGCAGTGGTTACGGAATATTTTCCGAAACCAACGGGAGAAAGGAGCATTTTAACCTTGTCGAGAAGCTCAATATTATCATAGCTGGGCGGCACTATGACCATGGGCTGATCTTTGTACAGATCGGCTTCTGCGTACTTAAAACCGGAGTACTGAGTACCCGCCATGGGGTGGCCTCCGAGAAAAGAGAAACCGTATTTTTGGGCAATGGGGAAGCAGAGCTCGCAGACCTTGCGCTTTGTTCCGCATGCGTCAATAACGATGGGCTTATGTCCGATGTAAGGAGCCATTCTTTCAAGATACTCTGCAGCCGCCTCGGGATAGATTGCAACGATTATAATGTCACAGTCACCGATGTTATCTTTTGTAAGCTCGCCGTCAACGTCACCGTTAAGCATGGCAAACTCCAGAGTGTCGCGGCTTCTGTTAAAGGCGAGAACCTTTTCGCCTGCCGCGTGGTAGGCTTTGGCGAAGGAGCCCCCTATGAGACCTAATCCGACTATACCAGCTGTCATTTTATTGCCACCTCTCGAATGACTTTTACGTCTTTTGCCAATGCATCGTAATCCTCAGGAAGAAGTGACTGAGCGCCGTCGCAGAGTGCGTGCATGGGATCGTTATGAACCTCGATAATAAGACCGTCTGCACCGCAAGCAGCTGCGGCCAGGGCCATGGGGCGTACAAGTCTTGCAACACCGGTTGCGTGGCTCGGGTCAACGATTACGGGGAGGTGAGTCAGCTCATGCAGAACGGGAACGGCTGCCAGATCGAGGGTGTTTCTTGTGTAATCACCAAAGGTGCGGATACCGCGCTCGCAGAGAACGATGTTCTCATTGCCGCCTGCCATGATGTATTCTGCGCTCATGAGGAGCTCTTTGATGGTGTTTGCAAGGCCGCGCTTGAGCAAAATGGGCTTTTTGGTCTTGCCCAGCTCGCGCAGAAGGTCAAAGTTCTGCATGTTTCTTGCGCCGACCTGAATAACGTCAACATCCTCGAACAGAGGAAGGTCCTTGACGCTCATAATCTCGGTGACTATGGGAAGACCGGTTTCCTGTCTTGCAATCTTAAGAAGCTCAAGGCCGGTGGCCTTAAGACCCTGGAAGTCGTAAGGAGAAGTTCTGGGCTTGAAAGCGCCACCGCGGAGCATATTTGCACCGGATGCTTTTACGGATTTTGCTACGCCGACGATCTGCTCTTCGGTTTCAACTGAGCAGGGGCCTGCTATCATGCAGAAATTGCCGCTGCCTATCTTTACGTCCCCGACCTCGACTATTGTGTCGTCCGGATGGAACTTGCGGTTGCAGCACTTGAAGGGGTCGGTAACGGTCTTGACGGAATCGACCATCTCCAGACTTGCAACGAGGTCCTTGTCGATTTTGCTGGTGTCGCCGACCATGCCGAGAACGGTCTGATACTGGCCTTCGGAAATATGAACATCAACGCCCTGGTTTTTAAGCCAGTCGATGAGCTGTTTGCGTTTTTCGATTTGGGTACCGGGTTTGAGAATGACTATCATTTTGTTTACCTCCGTAATAAAAAATGCGGCACAGGCAAATCCTGTGCCGCATTGGAATTTACTAAGTTACAATCCCTTTTTGCAATCACAAAACTGCCTTACTACAAAACATAGTAAAGCTAAAATAATATGAAAACTTTTCGTAATTGACCTTTTTCACGGCAAAAGCCTCCGGGACAAAACTTTTTATGCTTGCAGTATAACAATTTCGCACTGGAAAGTCAAGAAGTAAGAGTTTACAATTCAGCACTGCAAAGCGCAACAGTAATAGTGAAAACTGCATAGAAAACGGCCGGACAGAAAACTCTGTCCGACCGCTTTTGCTTTAAGCCTTGCTGTTGACGGGGGTGATGGTCTTGATATCGTAGGGGGATTCCTGATATACAAAATAGTTCAGCCAGTTTGAGTACAGAAGATTTGCGTGGCTGCGCCATGTGACCAGCGGCGGCTGTGTGTCATCGTTGTCGGGATAATAGTTTTCGGGGATGTCAATGGGAAGCCCCGCGTTTTTGTCCCTGAGGTATTCGTTCTGCAGGGTCTCCGCGTCATACTCGGAGTGGCCTGTTATGAATACCTGACGTCCGCCCTCGGTTGCCATTGCGTAAACGCCGCCCTTTTCGGAGGAGGCGAGAATTTTCAGCTTGCCGCAGTCCTCGATGTCCTTGCGGTGCACGCTGGTGTGGCGGGAGTGGGGCACCATGAAAATATCGTCAAAACCGCGCATGAGCATGGAGGAGCGCCGCTCGACCTTGTGGGGATAAACGCCGAAGAGCTTATACGGCATCTGATAGTTGGAGATTCCGTAATGATGGTAAAGTGCCGCCTGCGCCGCCCAGCAGATGTGGAATGTGCTGTGGACGTGGGTGAGGCTCCAATCCATGATCTCGCAAAGCTCATCCCAGTAGGCGACCTCTTCAAAGGGCATCTGCTCAACGGGAGCGCCTGTTATGATAAGTCCGTCAAAGTTGCGGTTTTTAACCTCGTCAAAGGTCTTGTAGAACTTGCCGAGATGCTCCTCGGAGATGTTTTTTGACTTATGGCTGCGGGTGTGGATAAACTCAAGGTTTACCTGCAGGGAGTTGTTGCCTAAAAGCCGCGCAAGCTGGGTTTCCGTGGCAATTTTTGTGGGCATGAGGTTCAGTATGAGAATTTCAAGTGTTCGTATATCCTGCGTGGTTGCGCGGGTTTCGGTCATTACGAATATATTTTCTTTTGTAAGCGTTTCCTGAGCAGGAAGTCCGTCGGGTATTTTAATGGGCATTTCAAATCACTCCAGTGCCTGTTCTATGTCTTTGATAAGGTCTTCAGCGTCTTCAAGTCCGCAGGAATATCTGACAAGGTCGGGGGATACTCCTGCCGCTTCAAGCTCGGCGTCATTCATCTGACGGTGGGTTGCGCTTGCGGGATGCAGGCAGCAGGTGCGTGCATCTGCCACATGGGTCTCAATAGCTGCGATTTTCAGCTTGCCCATGAATTCCTCTGCTGCTTTTCTTCCGCCCTTTACGCCGAAGCTGACAACGCCGCAGGAGCCGTTGGGAAGATACTTCTGACCCAGCTCGTAGTATTTATCGCCGGGCAGACCGCAGTACTGTACCCATGAGATTTTTTCGTGGTTCTGCAGATACTCGGCAACCTTCTGTGCGTTTTCACAATGACGCTTTACGCGTACATGCAGGCTCTCAAGTCCGAGGTTGAGATAGAATGCGTTCTGCGGTGACTGGATGGAGCCGAAGTCGCGCATAAGCTGTGCTGTGCACTTGGTGATAAATGCGCCCTCGAGGCCGAAGCGTTCGGTGTAGGTGATGCCGTGGTAGCTTTCGTCGGGAGTGCAGAGTCCGGGGAAGCGCTCGGGGTACTTCGTCCAGTCGAACTTACCGGAGTCCACGATACAGCCGCCAACGGATGCGCCGTGGCCGTCTATATATTTCGTTGTGGAGTGGGTCACGATGTCTGCGCCCCACTCAAAGGGACGGCAGTTCACGGGTGTTGCGAAGGTGTTGTCAACGATGAGGGGAACACCGTGTGCGTGTGCGGCGTTTGCAAACTTTTCGATGTCCAGAACGGTGAGAGCGGGGTTTGCGATGGTCTCGCCGAAGACGGCCTTGGTGTTGGGACGGAATGCGGCGGCAAGCTCCTCCTCGGTGCAGTCGGGGCTTACGAAGGTGAAGTCGACGCCCATGCGCTTCATGGTGACGGCGAAGAGATTGTAGGTTCCTCCGTAGATGCAGGAGGATGCAACAACGTGGTCGCCGCAGGATGCGATGTTGAATACGGCATAGAAGTTTGCCGCCTGACCCGAGGAAGTCAGCATGGCGGCGGTTCCGCCCTCGAGAACGGCTATCTTTGCCGCAACATAATCATTGGTGGGGTTCTGCAGACGGGAGTAGAAATAGCCCTCGGCTTCGAGGTCAAAAAGCTTTCCCATATCTTCGCTGGTAGCATATTTGAATGTGGTGCTCTGGATAATGGGAATCTGTCTGGGTTCGCCGTTTCCGGGGGTGTAGCCTGCCTGTACGCACTTTGTGCCGGTCTTGAATTCTGCCATGATGTTTTCCTCCTGAATATAATCAAATATTTTTATTGCTCTCAGTCTGTTATTTATGACTGCTCTGCCACTTCAGGCAAATAAAAAAGGCGGTCATGACAACGTGCCATAACCGCCTTCGGTATTTACTTCTGAAGTTAGCTTCAGAAAGAACCAAAGACGGTATTTCGCATCATCATGCCGCAAGAAGTGAACATCTTATTCATGGTGTTACCGCCTTTCTTTCTGAAATATAAGTGGATTGTACTACTGACAAGAAGATTTGTCAACAGCAATTTAAATTGTGAAATTATTTTTATTAATATCCGACTGCCAAACCCACAAGGAGAAGCCCCGAGGTCAGTATAAGATTTGCCAGCTGGAACTTTCCGCTGTACTTTACCCAGTCGCCGTAGCTCACATCGGCAAGACCCAGACTTATAAGCAGAACGGGGTTGGTGGGATAGAACACATTGGAGAAGCCGTCGCCGAATGCGTAGGCAAGAACGCAAAGCTGTGCGGAAATGCCGAACACCTCTGCCAGAGGAACGATCAGAGGAATGAGCATAAAGGCCTTTGCCGAGCCCGATGCGATGAAGAAGTTCATTACCAGAACGATGAGGTAGATGAACAGAATAACCTCCCACTTGGGCATGGTCTTTGCAATCACGATTGCCTTGTCGAGGATCACACCAAGTGCGCCTGCGGTATCGAGGGTGTATTTAATGGAGGAAGCCATTAAAATCATGGCAACCGCGGGGAGCATATTAACAAGGCCCTTGAGCATGCCCTTGCCGATTTCCTTCCAGCTCATCTTACATGCGCGGCTTGAGCTCAGACCTGCGAGCAGGAACATGACAGCAACTATGGGAAGCGTCAGATCCTGCAGGAAGCTGATAAAGCTTGAACACAGAACGAGAAGAATTCCGAAGCCGAGGATGCCGCCGAAGAGCTTAAGGCCGAGATCAAGGTCTTTGTTTGCGACAAACTCATTTCCCTCTGCGGAACGGTCGATACCTTTGTCTACCTTCTTTGCGTGGCCGCGGATGAACAGCCAGAGCAGAGCGTAGATAAGCACGAAGCTCACCGCTCTCAGGCTGACGCCGGAGAACATGGGAAGTCCCGCAAGCTCCTGAGCAACGCCGACGGTGAAGGGATTGAATACGCCCGATGCAAAACCGCAGCCGACGGCGAGAAGGCTCATGCCCATACCGGTCAGGGAGTCCCAACCGAGCTTGATTGCGAGAGCGACAACGATGGGAACAAGGGGAACGACTTCCTCGAAGGAACCTATCATTGCGCCGAGAGCCATGAAGAAAAACATGACAACGGAGAGAAGCGTGTATTTTGCCTCGCCGAATTTGCCCGCGATCTTATCCAGCATATAGCCGATCAGACCACAGGTTTCGAGACAGTTGAAAATACCGCCTATTACAAGCAGGAACGCGATTACCGCGATAATTGTGGCGCTGCCCTCAGCACCGAGAACAAGAAAGGGGGAGAGTATCCATTTGCCGAAGGAAATTTCACATCCCGGGAGAACGAGAGTGAGTATGTATGCAAGCACCATGAGCACGGCAATGACTATTATTGCCGTAACAAAGGATTTTGCCGATATGTTTCCTGCCGGAGACTTTTTTTCTTCTGTCATTATTTTACTCCCTTTATAAGATGCTTATAGAACTTAACCGCGGGCTCGAGATTGGAAATATCAACATTCTCGTCGATACCGTGAACGCTTTCCAGCTGCTGTTCGTTGATTACGAAGGGAACAAAGCGGAAGCAGTTGTCGGAAAGCTTGCCCATGAAGCGGCAGTCGCTTGCGCCTGTCATAATATAAGGAACGGTCACAACATCGGCAAAGGCACAGCTGACCGCAGCTTCGATCTGCCTGAATGCGTCGGTGCGGAAATCGGAAAGGGGAGAGTCGACGCAGGGGGTCAGAACTTCGGTTTCAATGTCGTATTCAGCTGCGAGCTTTTTTATTGCCGCAAGGCTGGATTCATAGCCCTGATGGTGGGATATGCGCATATTGCCCACGACCCATGCTTCGGCGGGAATGACGTTTCTCGCATCGGAACCGCTTGCCATGGTAAATGCGATGGTCGTTCTGAGAAGGGCGTTTGCCGTTGCGGAAACCTTGGGCATGACCGCTTTGAGCAGAGGTGCGAAGCTCTTGGAATTTGCGAAAATATGCTTTAAAGGTCCCTCAACAGAGGGAGCAAGGCGGCTGAACATCTCCTGAATAACGGGAGAAAGCTCCGCCTTGAATATCTTCTGGCTGTCTGCCGCTTCCATGAATTTGCCGAGGCGGACAAGGGGAGTGTCCTTTTCGGGAGTGGATGCGTGACCGCCGCCGGAGCGGGAGATAAATTTAAGCTCAGCACAGCCCTTTTCGCCCATACCGACCATTGCAAAGTTGCCCTTTGCGCCGCCGATAGGCTCGAAAATGATCATGCCGCCCTCGTCGAGTATCATGGAAAAGCGAATGCCGCGTCTTTCAAGCTCTTCGGATATTGCCATTGCGCCTTCGCCGCCGACCTCTTCGGTGCAGGCAGATTCGAAATAGATGTCTGCCTCGGGAACGAAGCCCTCTGCGGCAAGGTCGTCCGCCGCCTGAAGCATGCCCCAAAGACCGCCCTTGGTGTCAAGTGTGCCGCGACCCCAGAGCTTTCCGTCGGCAACATCACCGGAGAAAGGTTCGTGGGTCCATTCGCCCTGCGCCTCGACAACATCGTGGTGGTTCATGAGCATGAGGGGCATTGCGTCGGGGTTTTTGCCTTTCCACCTCAAAAGCAGGCTGCCGTCAAAATCCTCGATCTCAACAACGGAGAAGATGGAGGGGAAGAGCTTTTTCAGCAGCTTGTGGAATTCATAGAACTTTGTTTTATCCGACTGAAGCTCGCTGGAAACGGTTTCAGCCTTTATCATTTCTGAAAAATTGTGCAGATATTTCTCGTTCATTTCACGAGTCCTCCGAACATATAACTGTATGAAGTTATACCATATAAAAGAAAAATAGTAAAGCAGGCGGGCCAAAATGAAGCTCGAAACCCTTGAAAATCTGTTGTATTCTGCGAAATTTGTCTGTATAATCATATTTAAGACGAAAACTTTTCCGCAAAAAGGAGTCCATATGAAAAAGAGAGAGCTTGCAATTGTCAGCGCGCTGCTGACCGCGGTTTCCGCCGCCTGCATAAAGGGCATGAAGGCAGTCGGGAAGAAGCTGGAGAAAAAAGACACAACATTTGAGGAACTCAAAACAGCAGAGGACGGGACACTGAGATAAGCGATTGGCTGTCCCAAACTCTGTCAAGGTCGTGATAAAATGGAAAACGAGAACAGGAACATCAAAATCCATATTCTGCACTGCGGCACCATAAATGTCCACGAGAGATTTGCCTATATGAAGGGCAATAAGCTGGGAAAGAGAGTTAAGCTCCCTGTTTCCGCTTATCTTATTGAGCATCCCGTGCATGGCAACATTCTCATAGATACCGGACTGTCTGCCGATTGCCGCGAGATTATGCCCGCATATCTGCGCACCTTCCTCGACCCTCATGTGGAGAAGGGTCAGACCGCGGTGGAACAGCTTGCTGCCATGGGCTTCAGACCCGAGGATATCGACGTCGTGATGACGACCCACAACGATGTTGACCACACCTGTGCGCTGAGGGATTTTGCAGGAAAGGCAAAGCGGCTCGTGATGGGAGAGCATGAATTTTTCTGGTCCTGCCGCTATGTATATAAGGTGCGTCAGGTCTGGGATACCTACATTCAGTTCAAGGACATTACCGACAGACCCTGTTTCTACGGCTGTGCGCTGGGCCCCTTGGGCCGTGGCTTTGACCTCTTCGGAGATGACAGCGTGCTTTGCATCGCCTGCCCCGGCCACACCGACGGACAGTTTGCGGTTATGATAAACAAAGCGCCCTCGGGAAGGTTTGCCAATGCGGGCGACGGCATTTACGGCGGCAAGTATGTGATACTGGCCTCCGATGCAGCCTTCTCCCAGAGGAATATTGACGATATGGTAATCCCCGGCTATGGCTTTGACCGGGCCCGTCAGCTCAACGCCATTAAGTGGCTAAAGAAAATGCAGGATGACCCGAATTGCGTTGAACTTGTCTGCTCCCATGACCCCGAGATTATGCCGCATACAATCGAATTCTGAGGAAAGATGTTAAAATCAAAACCTCCCTTTTCATAAGGGAGGTTTTTTAGTATAATGCTGTCATTATGAAGAAATATGACTATAAAAAAGGAATACCGGCCATAGCGCTTTGCGTCACAATATGGGGATTCCAGCCGCTGTACTGGAATGCCTGTCCGAAGCTTGACACCATGCTGCTGATGATTCTGAGGACCATATGGGCCAGCGTTTTCTGCCTTGCTATTCTTGCGGTGCAGGGAAAGCTGGGGCAGCTTGCCGATGTCTTCAGGGATAAGCAGAAGCTGAAGCGGGAAATTCCGGCGGCGTTTTTCCTTGCGGTGGACTGGTTTGTTTACCTCTGGGCGGTGAAGTCGGGAAAGGTTCTGGAGGCAAGCCTCGGCTATTACATACTTCCGCTCGTACAGTTTATGACGGGTGCGCTCATCTTCAGAGAAAAGGTGCATTGGCAGCATTTCGTAATGCTTGGGCTTATTATCATCGGCATTGTTTTGTCAACGGATTCCTTCGGAGGTGTTCCGTATGTCACGATTATTCTTGCCCTTGCCTTCGCCTGCTATGCGGCGATTAAAAAGAGCCTCGATATAGATTCCATAGTGAGCACAAGCGCGGAGATTCTCATAATGCTGCCCTTTGCGGTGGCTTACCTGATTATCTCGGGTGCAGGCAGCGGCCTTGCTTCGGAGCTCGGCCTTGGGGAGCATCTCATGCTAATCGGTGCAGGCGCGGTAACTGCGGTGCCGATGCTGTTTTATGCTGTTGCGGTTAAGAACATTCCGCTTATGATGTGCGGTCTGTTTCAGTATTTCCCGCCGAGCTTTGCAATAATCTGCGGCAGGATAATGGGTGAGGAATTCACGAGAGAAAAGCTCGTCAGCTTCCTGTTTATATGGGCCGGAGTTCTGATGTATATAATTTTCAGCTTCAGGCATAAAGAAGAATAAATCAAACCCTCATGCATTTGCATGAGGGTTGATTCTTTATTTTTCTTCAAACCGTCTGTCTTTTCTGCAGACGAGCTTGTCGAGAGTTGCAAGCATACCGGGGAGAACGAAAACGATGAGCATAATCGCGCAGAAGGCACCGATTGAAATGGTGCTGCAAATCTGCTCTACCGTGGGCTCGCCGAAGGTGGGCGCAACCATGGCGCAGACGATTACCATTATAAGACCGGAAGTCAGTATGGTGTGTATAGAGCCGTCATAGGCGGCCTTTATGCTGTCGCGGATGTTCATGATTTGCCGCTTTTCGCGGTAGTAGGTAGTGAGCAGGATTCCGTAGTCGATTGTGGCGCCCATGAGTATGCACTGAACAACAAGCAGCGCAAGATAATAGATGCTGTAGCCCTGCCAGCCCACAACGGCGACCGTCAGGAATATGCCGCACTGAACAAGCAGAACGAGAATGAGCGGCACGAAGAAATTGCGGAAGGTTACCAGAACGACGAGGAAGATTGCGACTGCGGTGAGCAGGGTGATAAACAGAAGCTCGCTGCCAAAGCTCTGAGCCATTTCGTAGCTCATTGCCGAGTCGCCGATGAGGTAATAGTCACCCTCGAGATTTTCATCGCACCACGCGGTGAGCTCATCGAAGAATTTTGTGGTTTCCTCGCCCTCTGCGGGATACCATGAATAGAGGGTGAAGATTGAATGTTTTTCGCCCACAAGCTGATTTATGCCTTCGGTCATCTGAGCCTCGTAAGCGGCAATCTGTGACTTCATATCCGCAGTGATAAATGATGCAAAGCGGGGGTCGTTGACGATGTTGTCAGAGATGAAGCTGAACAGATCGAGGATTGAAAGCTCCCAGTCGGGATTAGTGTTATTGCGGCTTGCGTGGTAAGTGTAAAGAAGCTCCATGCTGCCCGAGTCGATGCCCGTGCCGAAGCTGCTGAGCAGATTTGCCATGCCGCCTGCGCTGTAAGAGCTGCCGTCTGCAACCGCATCGATGAGCGCTCTTGCGCTTTTCAGCTGAGCGGCGGCGCTTTCGTCAAACTGCCCCGCGTACTGAGGATCGCTCAGCACAACATCGTCGAGGAAATCGACAAAATCGCGGGCGGAAATGCTGCCTTCGCTGATCATTCCGTTTTTGCTTGCATAGAGCCAGTAGATTCCGTTTACATCCTCTGCACCCATGCCGAGGGTGTTTGCCATGCCGTCGGCGGAAAGGCTTTCGTTGCGGATGAGCGCCTTCGCGAGGGAGGGAATCGTTTTAATTCTTGACGGGTCTGCAATGTCCCTGAGCAGTGAGAGGAAATCGGTGTCAAAGCCCGAGGTGTATTCAGGATTTGTCAGAACATCTGAGGCGATGAATTGCGCAAACTGCGGGACGGTCAGGCTGACGCCCGAATCCGCGCCCGACTGCATGCTGCGGTACATCATAAGCTGTGATACCTGCTCGGCATCGATGCCGAAAAGATTTGCGATATATTCGGCGGACTGAGGCGCGGTGAGCGCTTCGGGGTCGGAGAATTTTCTTATCTGGTCGAGGCTTCCGCGCATATCGTCGCTTATATAGCCGGCGAAAGCGGGATTGGGGGCAATGTCGTTTGCAACAAAGTTCAGGAAGTTACTGACGGTCATGCTTCCCGTGGAGCCGTCAAAGTATTCGTAATAGATTATGTTTAACAGCGAAGGGTCAAGAGCCATGTCAGCGCCCATGTCTTCTATCATGTCGGAGAGCTCCGCCGCTGTGCACTTTCTGCCGAGAGTGGTGGAGTAGTTCAGAACAGTCTGTATTTTTTCGTCATCTTCCATTTTAGCCGAGAGCTCGGCGATCTTTGCCTCGTCGTCATTGTTATAGAGGATAACAAGAGTGCTGGTTTTCGGGAAAATGTCGGCGATGGGATCTTTTGTCGCAAGAGTGTATGCGGTGTCCGTGTTCTGCTGCAGGAAGAACATTCCTATGAACAGGGGGATGAAAATAGCGGCGAGAATATAGCGGCAGCGATAGCTGAATTTTGCAAGTCCGCCCATGGGGATTTTGAGCTCTTTCTTCTTGGTCTTCTCGATTGCAGCGTCAAAGCGAAGTATGAGCGCGGGGAGCAGGGTGAACACGCATATTAGACTGCAGAGTACGCCCTTTGCAAGAACAAGGCCCAGATCGGTGCCTATCTTGAAGCGCATGAATACAAGAGCGAGAAGGCCTACGAATGTTGTAATTGAGCTTGCGGTTATAGATGAAAATGCGTTTGCAACTGCGCGCTTCATGGCGGCGGGCTTGTCGCCGTCAACGGCCAGCTCCTGACGGAATCGGCTCATAAGGATTATGGAGTAATCCATGGAAAGGACAAGCTGCAGCAGCGCCGCGATTGCAAAGGTTATGTACGAAATGCTTTCAAAGAAGCAGTTTGTTCCCAGATTTATTACGACTGCGCAGCCGATGGAAACGAGGAAGAGAACAGGCTCGACCCATGAGGAGCACATGATAATGAGTACGATGAATATAAGAACGACCGCAATTATGATGGTGCGAAGCGGGATGTCGGTGGTGACGGTGTTGTCGTTTTTGTAGAGCATATTGTGCTCGGCAAAATCGTTTGCAACAGTCTTTTCTATTGAGCGCTCCTCGGCGGAACCGTAGTCATAGTCGGTGCTGAGGATGAAAAGCGCATAGCCGTCCTTGTAATGATCCTCGCTGTTTAAATCGAAGTCAACGGAGGAGACATATTCGATATCCTCAAGACGGGTAAGCATAGCTCCTGCTTCCTCGGGGCTCATGTCCTCAAACATTACGCGGATAGTTTTCGGCACCTGCATATCCGGGAATTCCTCAGCCATGATGTCAAGGCCGATTTTCATTGACGAATCGTCGGGCAGGTACTTGGTCATATCCGTGTTTATGGTGACGGTGAGCGCAAGGCATGCACAGACAAGCGTTATAATAAGAACGGCAATGAGCACCTTATATTTGTTGTCCACGATAAAATCTGCAAGCTTCTTCATTTTCTTCCCCTGAAAAGTTGATAACAATTTATTTTATCACATTAAAATATGTGTTTACAATAAAAAACTCCCGTAATAGGGCTGTGCACCATAGGGATTTACAGCCTGAAAAGCAACTGTTTTACGCAAAACTACGTTAAATTACCTTGAAATACGGCAGTATTCCTGCGGTAATTTGCCTTGCCTTGCAAAAAACATCCTGCTTTTCAGGTGCAAA